>RFXU01000426.1 GCA_009921505.1 Flavobacteriaceae bacterium | reverse complement strand
ATGACTTATGAGGCGCCGGCCCGCAAGGTCGTAAGTCATTGTTTTAATTAGGTTTTTTATGCGATTTTTTTTTACATTTTGTTGCGATTAGAACACTAATAGTCGGTTAGAGGACAGAAAGTTTTTTAAATCTGATGTATAACTAATTTATCAAATGAAGTTAAACCCCGTTTTCTAGGAGATTGAATATGAAAACACCAAACTATACCGCTGAAATGACCGCTCGTCTTGTTGAAGAATACCAAAATGGTATGAGCGTTGACGATCTAGCAAATATGATGGACAAATCAGTCCGTTCTATTCGGTCAAAACTTGTTCGTGAGGGTGTTTATGTGGCAAAACCAAAAACCACCGCTCGTAAATCTGATGAACCTACCAAGAAAGAATTATTGCGTGAACTTGAGGATATCGCCCCAATTTCTTGCGATGGCTTGATGGGTGCTACCAAGGAGGCTATTAATGAACTCTTATCCTATTTCCAAAAAGCGAATTAAACCTCGCAACCCATTTCATAGCGATCTGCGAGTAATGCGCTCGCAGATCGTTCAATCCAAAAAACGCAACTCTAAAAAGGAGAGAAAGCATGAAAAGAAAATTGTTGCTGATCAAGACTATTGAGTCGCATTGTCGCTTTCGTTTTTCTCGCTGGCAGATTATAAGGATGCTTCGCCATGATACTAATACGCTTAAAAAGATTTCGCGGTTTGTCCAAAAAGCCGAAAAAATCACAGGCAAAAAATACCCCAACGCAGGTAATCACCTCACGCGTGAGCGTCGCAACGCTGCATAATAGAAGGGCGTTTTACCCAATTAAATCAAAGGGTTAGGGCGCCCCGGCCCGCAAACGGCTAACTCATTGATTTCATTGAGAAAAAAACTTTGCATTTTGTTGTTTTTGAGACACTATTAGTCGGTTACAGGACAGACTTTTCTGATATTTATGTTATAACTATATTATAATAAAGAAACAGAGATAACTGGATCGCAAGATAGGCTTAAGAGGCACTGAATATCTCACCAACTATAAGGAGGTCATAATGACCAAAACATTTTACACCGCTGGCAAAGTCTGGCATAACACAAAATTTCAATTTCTTCGCGACACTCTCGGCTTGCCTGTTAAGGCTCGCTGGATTGATCTCGACAATGACAGCGATTTCGTGATTAACCAAAAAGATAAACTCTGGACACTCTGTTATGA
>RFXU01000425.1 GCA_009921505.1 Flavobacteriaceae bacterium | reverse complement strand
CTCTTGAACGTTCAAGAGGCTTTTTAATTTTTTGGAATTTAAATAAGGGTCATCGGGTAAATGCAGCCCAGCGCTTGTTCACAGCCGACTCAGCATCCATTAATGCCAGAACTTCATCTGCTATATCTTCACTCAGCTCCAAGAATGTGGTAAACCCAACACATGATGCATTAATTTCACCCAAGATATATTTATCATTTCCATTTTCATCAGTATCAAGAATAAAATCTGCTGTCCAAATTAACGGAAGGTCATAATTCCCTAATTTTCTTTGGATTGTTGGGACCATGCGTTCAACGAGTCGCACTAATTCCGGCCATTGAGTCGGCTCATCGTACCTGTATATGGCCCCAGAAAACAAGGTTGCAGAAAACGCATCGGCCTGATCTGCCGGTTTTTTATGAACTACATTTACCGCTTTATTTCTAAGCATTAGAACTCTTATTTCGCCCTCTTTGATCCGAGCCAAAAAGGGCATATCTAACAGCATTCCATTATTGCCCTCGAGATATTGAATACAGAATTCTAAAAACTCTTGTAATGTTTTTTCTTCGGTGTGATTATCTCGTGCTTCGGTGAGTTTCAATAGGGCATCAAATGGAATCTCATTTTTATATTTTTCTTTGTTCAGGACGTCTACTTTCCATATCCCTTCTCCTGTTGAACCCCTGTTTTGCTTGAGGACTCTAATACCCTTTGCCAGTGATTTGGGAAAATTTTCCTTTAGTGTATCGAAGTCGTAATAAGTATAGACATCTTCAGGGACGATTTCTGTTCCTTTTAATCTTTCTACAGAATTCTTTGCGCCGTAAGCAATCATGGCATCAGGATGTGGTAGTCCTTCAATTCCATTTGACACCAACTCTTTAAGCATTTGGAAGTATCCTGTTTCATCATTCAAATTACCGGGATTCACTCGACTGATGTAGGCATCAGCTTTATCATGGGTATATCGGTAAATCTCTCCTCTATCTTCATCGCGATAAAAAATAATTTCAGCAGTCCACCCTCTTGATTTTAACGAGTCAATTATGGGCTTCGAGTCATTTCTAAAGCCATATTGTCCCTTATCGGTTCCTCCTCGGGCTTCAAAGATTATAACGTGTTTTTTCATTTGGGTTATTTAAATTAAGCGCCAATTATATTGAGTCGTTTAAGCCGTCAAAAGTAGTTGCGTCATGCTAAAACATTATTAATATCAGGTTAAGAAATT
>RFXU01000424.1 GCA_009921505.1 Flavobacteriaceae bacterium | reverse complement strand
ACATTGTCAATTGGTGCGTTGTTCAGAAAAATTGCCACATACGCATCAAAATACCCGCGATCATAAAGATGTGTCATCAGCGCGCGACGATCGTCTTTGAGTTGAAATAAAACGTCGATAGGGTTTGCTTGCTCGGTAATTAGTTTATCTGATGCAACAAAATAGTTTTCCCACGTAGGTAATGTGTCTGTTCTTTCAGATTGGAATTCGATAGCTCCCGCAAGTGCAACACCGGTGGTCAAGCAATAGAAAAAATGAGCTAAAAGAATTAACCAAATTTTTGTCATTGGACTAAGACCACATAGCTTGTTTCAATTATAAATAAACAGGTGCATGCTCGAGAGCTTAGAGTCCAGAGCATTATGCACATAACCGAAGGAAATTGATGAATAATCATTCATAATTGGGCGACAATGCAGAGGTTCTGTTGCAAACTTTGACGCTGAGCCCGGAAAGGGTTAACGAGCGGCCTTCCCAAAGCGTCTTCGAAGATAGGATTGGATCATGGTTTCTTTCAAAGGTGCGCATTATCCGAAAGACGTCATCCTTTTCGCTGTCTTCTTCTACGTCCGCTACGGTGTATCCTATCGTGACCTTGAAGAAATCATGAAAGAGCGCGGTGTTTCTGTGGATCACACGACTCTAAATCGTTGGGTGGCACGATATTCCAGTGAGATTGCTGAAGCAGCGCGCCGCCGGAAGCAGTTATGTGATCGTTCTTGGAGGATGGACGAAACCTATATTCGGGTCAAAGGATCTTGGGTCTATTTGTACCGAGCCGTCGATAAATATGGAAAAACCCTTGATTTCATGTTGTCACAACGCAGAAACAAGCCAGCCGCTACTAAATTCTTCGCCCGGATGTTAGAGCTCAACGGTCTCCCTCGTAAGATTGTGATCGACAAAAGCGGCGCGAACACTGCAGGCATCAAAGCCATTAACAGAATGTTGAAGGGTTTCGGTTGTCCCGTTCCAATTGAAATGGTGAGGCGCAAATACTTGAACAACATTGTCGAGCAGGATCACCGCTTCATCAAAAGGCTGATCCGACCAATGTTGGGGTTCAAGTCTTTCGAATCTGCATCTGCAACGCTTGATGGCGTCGAAGTCGCGCACATGATCCGCAAAGGCCAATTCACGCCCGGACTCTGTCCCTTTCAACAATTTGCGGCGCTGGCTGCGTAGCTTGAAAAGAACTGAGGAGCCGCTTCACGGCG
>RFXU01000423.1 GCA_009921505.1 Flavobacteriaceae bacterium | reverse complement strand
TTAGTTGAAGTAAATGAAGACTGCTACAGCTTGAGCCACAAAGCGACATGAAGCGACAATTTAAAAAATGTCGCCCTGCACAAAATCTACTGAGGCGACACGACAGACACATGTCTTTAGACATGTCGTTTTGTCGCTGTGAATGTATGGAACAATTACTTTAGTGTGAATTGAAAGATCATTTATTTGAACTTTATACACGGGTATGTGAATGAATTGGATTGGTGTTCTATTGCTTCATAGATAAAATCGACACAGCAATTTCAAATGTCTTTTGATCACCTAGATAAAATGCGCCGAACATAGTTTTGCGTTTCTTGATAGGGCGGGACGCCACCATATTTTTTAACGGCTTCTGGCCCTGCATTGTAGGCGGCTAATGCCAAACGCCAGCTGCGGAACCGATTATATTGCTGCGCCAAATACCGCGCCCCACCATCGACGTTTTCACGAACGTTGTGGGGATCTACCGCCAAAAACTGGGCGGTTTGCGGCATTAATTGTGTCAGTCCAATCGCGCCCGCTTTAGATCGCGCCTTGGGGTTCCAACCGCTTTCTTGTTGGATTAAGGCCAGAAAAATATCCTGTGGGATATTATATTTTTCTGCGGCCGACACGGCCAAATCTAAGTGTATATTATGTTTAGATACTTCGGATGGATATTTTTCTGATTTTTTTTGACTGAATAGAAAACTAGGTTTTTCATGACGATCATTTAAAAATGAAAACAATCCAGTTCCGTTTTTTACGTCGATCAATGGCTCAGCTTCCACCATACATGGGGAAACAAGTAATGCAGATAAAAATTGTCGCCTTGAAATTTTCATGAGTTGAATCAGCAATTTTTATGCCAATATTAGTAGGTTTTGGGGACAGACGAACAGGTACTTCCATCGTTTTTGCAAAATGGGCGCGATGTATGTGGCTGCTATCCTAATTATTGCAAAATTTTTAGCATATATATCTAACATGAGCAGCAAAACACAAAGGCGGTGTCTATCCCCTCATGGCGTTGTCTTTCCTAATTAACTACCTAGAGAATGTTTGAGCCGAATATGAATATCTTGCTTAATAGTTGGGCTAGTTGCCCTATAACTAAATACGCGCGATCTCACCAAACGGAATAGGCGTTCTGTCCGCGTCGCAATCTGCTAGTTAATATGTCATACTATTTCGTGGTAACCTGAAATTCAAATTTCATTATCGATGCCGCTTCAATACATTT
>RFXU01000422.1 GCA_009921505.1 Flavobacteriaceae bacterium | reverse complement strand
CGGTAAACCAAAGGCTTTTATCCTTGGGGTTGAACGCTAAACCAACAGAGTTCCTAATTCCTGTCGCCTCAACACGTCTGTCGCTACCATCGGTTTTGTAACTAACAATGCCCCCGATACCCCATTTGTTGAAGAGCTCCTGCTTTTCAGGTGGGCTGACGTTGAAGGGTTGGCCCAACGAAATATAGATACGGCCGTCAGGACCAATCGTGCACACACGAGTGGTGTGGTTGTAAGACTCCTCCTCTGGCGGAATAAGCGTACCCTGCGGCACGATCGGTATTGCAACTGTGTCAGATCCCTCCATGAAATATTCTGCTGCGGGGAACATCATCACGCGGTTACGCTCACCGACAAACAAGAACCCGTCCGGGGAGTAGCATACGCCAGCGGGTGCATCAAACTTGACGCTTGGGCTGAATTCTTGAACAGTGTCAGCGACGTTGTCCATATCGCGATCGGTCACAGACCAAACGGTTGACTTGCGGGTACCTACCCACACAGTTGCCTTGTTACGGCTGACAGCCATCTGCCGAGCGTCGGGTACAACCGCAAACAACTCGATGCTGAACCCATCTGGTAGCGTGATGTTTTTGAGCATCTTACGCAAGTTGTCTGCGTATTTTGTGTTTTGCTCAACGGTCTTCATTGCCCCCGTACCAGTTGTTTTGAAAGACCCTAATTTCTCCAAGTTAGCTTCATCGCCTTTCGCAAATGCGGTCCCCGATGACATTGCCAATCCCAGCAAAATACCCGTCGCGACGGGTGCAAATTTGAATAAACGTGACTTCATGAGTTGTCCCTTTTGTTAAAAAAAAATTCTATGAAAACGACTTGCAACTCGTTGCTGTGCTCAACAAGCGAGTGAGTGGAATATGCGCCTCTAAAAAAGTGTCTCAGCTAGGGAAAACCCATTGTTCGTGTCACGTAAGTGGCAAAAATGAGCGAGAGCACTGTGTGCTGAGCGCGTAACTTAATTACCTATTTCGCGTCGATTCAATCGCTATTCGCGGTTTGGTAGCGGTCTTCTATCAGGCGGAATATGGTATAGACCAGCAGTTACATCGTTTCACTTTTTTCGAAAAGTACACGGGATTGTTAGGGCTTCAGCAAAACATTGAAAAAAAATACACGCTAGGTGTATTTTTTTTCCGATGTTAAAGGCGAGGGCGCCTTGTTTGAATTTACCCTGTCAGCTCAATCATTTGGTCCCAATTGAGGAGCAGATCT
>RFXU01000421.1 GCA_009921505.1 Flavobacteriaceae bacterium | reverse complement strand
GTTTCTTTATCGGTCTGAGCAGAATATTCGATGGTCCATCGGTTTTTTTGATCGATTGTGTAGGTCACCGCAACGTTTAAGTTGCCCGGGTAGCCTTCTTCTGTATCCTTGCTGTTATACCTCAGGGTTAAGCGCGCCTGATCTTCCGTTTTATGGATATCCACGCTCCAAATAACTTTGTCAAAACCACGAAAACCCCCGTGTAAATGATGCGGACCATCATTTCTTGAAAGCGTAAAATGATTATTGCCTCGGGTGAATTCTGCATTTCTAATTCTATTGGCATAACGACCGATGATCGCCCCAAAATAAGGGTTGTTATTCTCGTAGTCATTAAATTCGTTATAGCCCAAAACGATATTCGAAAACATCCCATTGCGATCTGGCGCCATGAGTCGCGTCACAATACCTCCGTAATTGAGTACGGAGATAGAAAAACCCTGCGTATTGGATAAGCAATACTCAATTATTGGCTTACCAAACTTGGTTTGGCCAAATTCACTGCTTTCTATTCTCATTTCTCGTATAGCCAATACCCACCCCAATTGCGATACCTACGGGGAGCCAAATACCAATGTTTTTGGTAAGGACCCCCACCAAAACACCCGCAATAACACCAATGGCAATTGACTTTTCTCTAAAACTAAATTTCTGCGGCTGTTCCATGAGATAAAGGTAACAATTCTCTATCTTCAGCTCATGAGAAAAAAATTTCTTAGCATAATCGCAATTTGTTTCTTTGGATCTTTAGTTCAAGGCCAAACCATATTTGAACTCGATGCCAGCCAAAGCATGTTGATGTATGGCAAAGGTCCTGGACAAGACGGGACGATTAATCCGTTTGAAGGACAAGATTGTTTTGCCATCGTAAAAAACCTCGGAAAAGAGTTGTTTTCTGCTCGTTTACAAAAAAATGGAGCGATCCTGCAAATCATTGAGGTTCCTGAAGGACAAAGCAAACGCATTAAACTTCCGGTCGGCGTGGAATTATATTTGGATACTGAGACCAAGACTAAAGCTATGGCCAGTGTTGAATACGAAAAGGCAAATTAGGATTTAGGAACTACTTAGGCAAAAACTCCTGTCCAAGCCGCTAATGTAATGACACCGATGGCTAAAATTGGGACCAAAGACAATTGCCTGAATATAGCCTGGGGGATAAATATTCGCCAGCCATAAATTTGCCTCTTTATTTTGATTGCTTACTTTTAACGCGATCAAAGAATTATC
>RFXU01000043.1 GCA_009921505.1 Flavobacteriaceae bacterium | reverse complement strand
TCGTTCTGAACCTCTAATGCGTTTACATCTCGGTCAAAACGCACAGTATAGGTGCGCCCACCGACAAAATCAATCCCTTGGTTAAGCCCATTTGTAAATAACGAACCGATACTCACTAAAATGAGCACTGAAGAAAAGGCATAAGCCACTTTTCTCTTAGCCAAAAATTTAATTGCCACGTCACGGAACAAATTCTTAGTTATTGCCGTTGAACAGGTCAATGATTTACCATTATAGGTAAAGCGATCAATAAATAAACGCGTAACAAAAATTGCTGTGAACAAGGACGTACAGATACCGATCAACAAAGTGGTTGCAAACCCTTGAATCGGTCCAGTTCCGAAGACAAGAAGTATAAGACCAGTTAATCCTGTTGTAATATTGGCATCCAAAATAGACGATAATGCATTACTAAAACCGTCATTAATCGAGTCGCGCTGTGATTTTCCTTTGGCCAGTTCTTCACGAATCCGCTCAAAAATAAGCACGTTTGCATCCACCGACATACCAATGGTTAAAACGATCCCGGCGATTCCAGGAAGCGTCAACACAGCTCCTAAGCCCGCCAAGATACCGAAGATGAACAAGATGTTCACTACCAAAGCGACGTTCGCAAAGGCGCCTGCTTTACCGTAGTATAGCATCATCCATAGCAATACGATACTCAAGGCAATGATAAAGGAAAGAATACCACTATCGATGGCCTCTTTTCCAAGCGTTGGTCCAACAACTTCCGCTTGAATGATGTCCGCTGAAGCAGGAAGTTTACCTGCGCGTAATACATTAGCTAAATCTTGAGCTTCTGGTATGGTGAAATCACCAGTAATTTCACTGCGTCCACCAGAAATTTTACCTGAACTCACCCCAGGGGCTGAATACACGACATTGTCCAGAACAACAGCAATTTGAGACTGATTGTTATAAGCATATTCGGTCATGTCTTCCCAAATCTTTGCACCAACACCATTCATTTGCATAGTGACCGAAACTCGACCCGCTTGAGTGTATGATTGTTGTGCATCGACAATGACTCCACCACTGAGTTCAGGAGTATCTTCACGGTTCCCTTTAATGGCATAAAGGCTAGTGATTTCTTCACCAACTGATTCGTTATATTCAGGAATACTCCAAACAAATTTGTAATAGCGTTGCTCGCCACTTAATAAAGCGCGTACTTGAGGCTCTCTTAAATATCCGTTGATTACCGCCGTATCTTTTAACGAAAAAGAGGCTAAGCCTGGATTGCTGGCACGCACCGGTAAAATTCTGTTAAGCAAAGGTCGCTCAAGTAATGGATCGTTCGCCTCCACTACATCCTCTCCACCTAATAAATCAGAAAGATCCTCTTCGTTTTCCTCCTGAGTGGCTTCCTCTGTGACTGGAGCACGTTCGGCTAAAAGATCTTTTAATTTTGAATCTGCATCAAGTAAGAAAGAGGTAATGCTTTCTTCTTTAACTACTTCCCAAAATTCAAGCTGGGCCGTACTTTGTAATAATTTCTTAACACGCTCCACATCTTTTGCCCCAGGTAATTCAACGAGAATACGTCCCGAATTACCTAAACGCTGCAAGTTTGGTTGGGTGACCCCGAACTTATCGATACGCTTGCGCAATACCTCAAATGCAGAGGCAATGGATTCATCGACTTTACGCGTGATAACCGACTTTACTTCATCATTAGTCATTCCGCTAATGATTTGGTCCTCTAAACCTTTATTAAAAAAGATATCAGGTGAGGCTAAATTATTCTCACCCGGTAATGCATCAAAAGCCTCGAAAAAAGACTCTAAATAAGTACTTTGAGAAGATTTCTGTAATTCACTCGCATCAGCTAAAGCTTGATTGAATGCAGGGTCCTTTGTATTATTGGCTAAGCCTGCAAGAATGTCTTTTACGGAAACCTGAAGAATAACATTAATCCCTCCTTTTAGGTCTAATCCCTTATTTAACACCTTGTCTTTGGCCGTATTATAGTCAATACCAAAAAACTGTGGCTCAGCAGCGACAGAATCAATGTATTGCAATACTGCTTGTTGACGCTCATCAGATTGGGTCGCATCGTAACGCTCATTGGCATAAACTTGAGCGGCATCTTCAACTTGATTTGCGACAAATGTAAATGACAATTGGTACAAACTGACCAATCCGAAAAGTATCGCAAAGACGGTTATTAATCCTTTATTTTGCATTCTATCTTGGTTTAGAGTATTTAAAAACGTGCAAATATAGTTTTTCAAAAAGGAAATGCCAATTATTTTGGCTCGAAAAAACTGCAAAAAAGGCCGCAAAATGCGGCCTTTTAATGTGTTTCATATTTGCTTAAATTAAGCCAATAAATCGTTGGTTTTACGAACACCTTCAGCACTCTCGGCTAGATGAGCGCGCTCATTTTCATCAAGATCCAATTCAACAATTTTTTCAATTCCATTGCGTCCTAGAATTACTGGAACCCCGATACAAATATCGTCAAGTCCATATTCGCCAGATAATAGGGTTGAACAGGGCATCATTTTCTTTTGATCACAAGCGATACTTTGAACCAAAGTGGAAACGGCGGCACCAGGGGCATACCAAGCGGAAGTTCCTAATAATTTGGTTAACGTAGCGCCACCGACTTTAGTTGCCTCACGAACCTCATCAAGGCGCTCAGTACTTAAAAATTCAGAAACGGGCACACTGCTGCGTGTAGCCAAGCGTGTTAATGGAATCATCCCAGTATCACTGTGTCCCCCGATTACCATTCCGTCAATATCACTTGAGGGCGCATCTAAAGCCTCAGCCAGACGATATTTAAAACGAGCACTGTCAAGAGCCCCACCCATACCAATAATGCGATTTTTAGGTAATCCCGTTACTTTATGGGCTAAATAAGTCATGGTATCCATAGGATTACTTACCACCACTAAAATAGTGTCAGGCGATTGCTCGATTAATGCCGCAGAAACATTTTGAACGATTCCTGCATTAATCCCAATAAGCTCCTCTCGAGTCATACCAGGCTTACGCGGAATTCCCGAAGTAATCACACAAATGTCGCTTCCTGCAGTAGCTCCGTAGTCATTAGTAACCCCAGTGATCTTGGTGTCAAAACCATTGAGTGTGGCCGTCTGCATCAAATCCATGGCTTTACCCTCAGCAAATCCTTCCTTAATGTCCAAAAGAACCACTTCACTTGCGAAATTCTTTATGGCGATATATTCAGCACAGCTCGCGCCCACTGCACCTGCACCTACAACAGTAATCTTCATTTTTTTGTCTTTTAGGTTATTATTTGGCTTGTTCTAATGTTAGCCCTAGTCGAACCGGATATATTGCTCGCTTAAAGGCGTGGCAAAATTATCAATAAAAATATACTTAACCTAGACTAAAGGCCTTGAGTTCAATAGATATAAATCCTTATCGAACGCTCACAGAAATTCCTGTGGAGAAGGTATTGTATTCTTGTATGGTGTAGGAGGCAAACAACTTAAATATAGCCAAATTAAGACGCATTCCGAATCCAAAGCGAGGACTATTCACGTCGGCCTTGAACTGAAGTGGATTCGTGATGGTTTCATTTATTTGTCCTAGAGGAACTCCATTTCCATCTTCTAAGTCATAGGTTAGGGTATAATCTCCATTGAGTTCTAATCGACTTCCTCCTCGCCCGTATCCCGCTGATGCGTAAAAATCTACGATAGCAAGGTTTACCGACCCTATAGCCTGAAAAGACAACGTATTCAAGGCAAATAGCCCTTCTCCGTTGACTACAGAAACATCATCGAGATCATCTTCATCATCTATTTTATAGGTAACCTTAGTATTACTGTAGGCCATTAGAGCACTAAGACTAAAGGGAGTAACCGAAAGGCCCGGTATATACTGGGTCAAATCGTGCTGTAGACCGACGCCGTACATAAAGTTTTTGACTTTGTCATTAACGCCAATATTGGGTAAAAAGCGAATTTTTAAATCGGTACTTGTGGGTAATCCTATACCAAACTGAATCATAGGGGTTGCGACCCCTTTTAATGGGAAATCAGGACCAATTCCACCAGGCATTTGGAATTCAGCGACCTTAAACGTGCCGTCTCCCACAGGCACACGGACGTCAAAAAAAGTGCCGTCTGGATCATCGCCGAGTACGGTTGAAACACTTTCAGTATCTCCGACTTGTGAGCGCACAAAATTATACTCAGAGGCACGGAAAAGAAAGTTTTTGTCATTATTAGGCACTAAGGCCATATTGGCCCCAAATGTCACGTCGAATCCAAGGAGACTGTGCGTTTTACTAGTGGTATACCATCCTTCATTCATGCTGTACACCAAACCTTTTAAGGCAGGTTCTATATAATCTTGGGTTAGGCGCTCGGCGTCCTGAGCAGCCAAAAGAATACTTTCTAGTTCTTGAGATTGGGCAAAAGGTGCCGTTAATAAACTACAGAATAACAGAAGTCGTTTCATAATCGTTTGGGGGTTAAATATAACTGTGTCTTGGTTAAGTTCGATTGAGATCTTTATGAGATCTTAAATGAAATTTCACCTTAAAATTATAAAAAAAGCCCGCATGAAATGCGGGCTTGTTCTACAAGTTACGCATCAATGTTGGCGTAAACAGCGTTTCTTTCAATGAAATCTCGACGCGGCGGCACTTCATCCCCCATGAGCATCGAGAAAATCCGATCTGCTTCTGTTCCATTATCAATAGACACTTGGCGCAGGGTTCGGAAGTCCGGATTCATGGTGGTATCCCATAGTTGCTCGGCATTCATCTCTCCGAGACCTTTATAGCGCTGAATACCGACACTACCTCCCCATTCTTCACTCAGAGCATCACGCTCCTTGTCATTCCAGGCATACGCCTTTTTGGATCCCTTTTTGACAAGGTATAACGGTGGAGTCGCAATATAAACATGCCCTCCTTCAATGAGTGCTCGCATGTAGCGGAAGAAAAAGGTCAAAATAAGCGTCGCAATGTGACTTCCATCGACATCGGCATCACACATAATCACAATTTTGTGATAACGCAGTTTCTCCAAGTTCAGGGCTTTCGCATCTTCTTCAGTTCCAATGGTAACCCCTAATGCCGTGAAAATGTTTTTGATTTCTTCATTTTCAAAGACCTTATGTTGCATGGCTTTTTCCACGTTTAAGATCTTTCCACGCAAAGGTAAAATCGCTTGAAAATTACGGTCTCGCCCTTGTTTCGCGGTTCCCCCTGCAGAATCCCCCTCTACTAAAAACACCTCACACTTCTGTGGATCTTGTTCTGAGCAATCAGAAAGCTTCCCAGGAAGTCCAGCGCCCCCCATTACGGTTTTACGCTGCACCATTTCGCGAGCCTTACGCGCCGCATGGCGCGCTTGCGCGGCTAAAATGACTTTTTGAACAATAGTCTTCGCATCGTTTGGGTGCTCTTCTAAATAATTTTCTAGCATTTCGGAAACCGCTTGACTCACCGCTGCGGTTACATCACGGTTTCCTAGTTTAGTTTTAGTCTGACCTTCAAACTGAGGTTCAGCAACTTTTACGGAAACGATAGCCGTAAGTCCTTCACGGAAATCATCTCCGGAGATTTCAAATTTTAATTTGTCCAAAAGGCCGGAGGCATCCGCATATTTCTTGAGGGTGGTGGTCAAACCACGTCGAAACCCAGATAAATGCGTTCCACCTTCGTGGGTATTAATGTTGTTTACATAGGAATGCAAATTTTCATTAAATGAAGTATTGTACACCATGGCTACTTCTACCGGAATATCGTTTTTTTCACCTTCCATGGAAATCACTTCAGCGATCAAAGGTTCACGATTACCGTCCAAAAACTTTATAAACTCTTTTAAACCTTCCACACTGTGAAACTTCTCGATCGGATGTGTTCCATCCTCTTCAGTCACACGTTTGTCTGTGAGATAGATTGTAATTCCCTTATTTAAATAAGCCAATTCCCTGAGGCGACTGGCCAAGGTATCGTAATTGTATTCGCGAGTTTGGGTAAAAATTTGCTCATCAGGCAAAAAAGTTACCATGGTTCCACGTTCAGTGGTCTCTCCTACCGTTTTTACCGGATATAACGCTTTTCCACGCTCATATTCTTGCTCCCAAATTTTACCATCTCTATAAACCGTCGCTTTAAGTGAGACTGACAATGCATTAACACAACTCACCCCAACACCGTGCAATCCACCAGAAACTTTGTACGAATCTTTGTCAAATTTACCTCCAGCACCAATCTTGGTCATAACAACTTCCAAAGCAGAGACGCCTTCTTTCTTGTGCAAATCAACAGGAATCCCCCGTCCATTATCCTTAACCGAAATTGAGTTGTCTTCATTAATGACTACATCAATCGTATCACAATGTCCTGCAAGGGCCTCATCAATGGAGTTATCCACCACTTCATAGACCAAGTGATGTAATCCGCGCACACCAACATCTCCAATATACATCGAAGGACGCATGCGCACGTGTTCCATACCTTCTAATGCCTGAATATTATCGGCACCATAATTGGCCTTATTTACTTCTTCACTCATAAATTTTAGGTTGTTTTTTCCGACTGGAAAAATGTATTGTCAAATATAACCAAATACCCAGTGATTTCAATAGATGACACGGAATTTGACCCCTGAAGTTATCAACAAATTTTGTGAAAAAAAACCGCGTAAAATCAATAAAATTGTGTGGCCAAAAAATAGCGCTGGTCACAATGAATTATGACCCATTTTCAAAACACATTGAAACATCAAAAGTTTTAAAAATTTCACTAAGGAATATTGAGATACTTATGGGTTTGTAAGGATAAGATCCAATGCGTGTTCTGCATGACATAATCGACCATAAGGGGCATCATTTTTTCGCGCTGACTCCATTCGGGTTGCAAATAAAGTTTACAGTTTTCACCCACTTGACGGGCTTGTTCTTCAGCAAAAATGAAATCGTGTTTGTTATGCACTATTACCTTAAGTTCATGGGCTTTACCATAAACCTCTTCTAGGGGTAATTTATTCTTTTTTGGCGACAAACAGATCCAATCCCATTGGCCCGATAAAGGATAAGCGCCAGAAGTTTCTATATGGGTTTGCAATCCTGCTCTTTTCAATCCCTGCGTCAGCGGCTCCATGGGCCACATGAGCGGCTCTCCACCTGTAACTACTATCGTCTTGGCATGATGCTGCGCTTGTTCAATAATCTTTTCGATGGCTGTAGGCGGATGAATGTCTGGATTCCAACTCTCTTTTACATCACACCAATGACACCCGACATCGCAACCGCCCACGCGAATAAAATAGGCGGCAGACCCCTTGTAATAGCCTTCTCCTTGCAGCGTATAAAAGGCCTCCATCAGGGGTAAATAAGCGCCAACCGCAACAGCACTGGCAATTTCTTCTTTGGTCATTTGCATAACGCAAAGATAAAATTAATTGAAGGACAATAGCGCAAATTATTAGAGGATCACACCGCTCATCTCCCGAACATGTTTATTTTTGACAAAAATTTTAACCCCCTATGAAACGACTATATTTTCTCGTCATTTTAGCCCTTGTTTTCAATGCCTGTAACGACAATGCTATGATTATTGATGACACCTCCGTTGGACCATTAATGGAAACTACACGGGTTTTTGAACTCGCTAAATTATTTCCTGGAGATTCATTGGCGGGAAGACGTATTGAAGGCGATAGTTTGATTGGGGAGGTAGAACTATACGACGCGGAAGGAAAAATACGCTTGATTATTTTTCCCAAGGACGAAACTGATCCGAAATCCGAATTATCCTATGCCCGTATTATTGATCCAAAATTTACGACCAAAAATGGAATCGGCGCAGCCAGTACTTTTGGGGCACTTAAAAACCAATATGAGGTAGACGGTTTAGATAATGCAATCAACGCCGTGGTTGTTAGCTTTAAAGATACACCTTGGTATGTCACTATTGACAAGAAGGAACTTCCTGAAAATATTCGTTACGACTACGCCAGTAAAATAGAATTGGCTCAAATTCCCGATGAGGCCAAAATCAAATACTTTTTTTACACCTGGTAGACCGCGTCACTTTCAAAGCCCTATAGTGGCCGTGACATTGATTCTTCAACTCGGCCCCTTTGTTTAACCCCGAAACGATCACTCAGGACATCAATACCTTTGAATACCCCATAAATAACAAAGAAAAAGGGTAAGATTAAGAGTTCCTCAACAAGAATGTAATAAGGCCATTCTCCCAAAACATCCAAAAGTGAGGTGTGTTCTGGCTTGCGCATAAGAAACAAGTAATTAGAACCGATTAAGGCGTTAACGCCTAGTATAAAAATCAAATAAATTTGAATCGCACCAAAGGCCTTAAAGATACTTTTAAATTTTGGGCGCATACCGTAAACAGCCGACGCGTAAATAATAAACAAAACGAGCCCGGCATGTTCTAGCCAATATTTAAAGAACCGATAGTGCGGGAATCCCTCATCCAAATCAGGAGTGAACACGCCCTGTGCGGTACCCGCTAAAATCCAAAAAACTAAAATCTCATACATCCAATATTTTCGCATGACAGCAAAAATAGGTATGGTCAACCCAAGAAAATTACACAAGTGTAAGGGCAGATCTTTTTGCACATCAAAGGGACCATCAAAAATCTTAATGACGGTGTATGAAATGACGCTAATTGAAATAATACAGGCTAAGACTATACCCGCGGTGTGCTGGGTTTCTGGACTTCTTTTTTTTGCCCAACGAATTAAAAGATATCCCGCCAGAACAAAAAATAGCATTACAGCAATGTGCTGAAAACCAAGCAAGGAAAAATCAGTATTCGGTAAAAAAAATTGTGAATCCATAAAGCCAATCAGGCTTTAAAGATAAAAAATTATTGGACTGACCTTTGACGTGCAAGCAATGTATTTTGAAGTAACATAGCAATAGTCATTGGCCCTACCCCCCCAGGTACTGGAGTAATATAAGAGGCCTTTTCGCGCACCGCCTCAAAATCGACATCTCCGGTAATCACATAGCCTTTTGTTGTTGTGTTATCCGGAACACGCGTAATGCCCACATCGATAATAACGGCTCCTTCTTTGACCATATCGGCTGTTAAAAAATTCGGCACGCCTAATGCAGAAATAACAATGTCTGCATTTTTGGTAAAGGAGGCCAAATCCTTTGTGCGACTATGGGTTAGCGTTACAGTACTGTCTCCTGGCTGGCCTTTGCGGCTCATAAGGATACTTATTGGACGACCGACAATGTGACTGCGACCGATAACCACAGTATGCTTTCCGCTGGTATTAATGTCGTAACGACGCAACAGCTCCATAATTCCATAAGGCGTAGCCGGAATAAAGGTTTCCATGTCTAGGGCTAACTTGCCAAAATTTTCCGGATGAAACCCATCGACATCTTTTTTAGGATCTACAGCGAGCAATACTTTTTGGGTGTCAATATGGCTTGGCAAAGGGAGTTGCACAATAAATCCATCGATTTCATCATCGGCATTTAACTCCTGTATTTTGGCCAATAAATCTGCTTCAGTAATGTCTGCAGGAAGTTGCACTAGGGTCGACTCAAATCCTACTCTTGCGCATGCCCTTACTTTACTGCCCACATAGGTCAAACTTGCTCCGTCTTCACCGACAATTACAGCAGCCAAGTGTGGCGTCTTTTCTCCATTTGTCTTCATCTGAGCGACCGCCTCAGTGATTTCATCTTTTATGTCGTTGCTTATTTTTTTGCCGTCCAGTATATTCATCGCCTTTGGTTATCGAGGCATCTGCCCCATCATTTGCATCATTTTTTTACCTGCACCCCCCTGCATCATCTTCATCATTTTACTCATTTGATCAAATTGCTTGATCAATTTATTGACCTCCTGAATATCGGTGCCACTACCCATGGCAATGCGTTTTTTACGGCTACCATTGATCAATTTTGGATTGGCACGCTCTTTTGGGGTCATAGAGTGGATCATAGCCTCTATATGCTTAAAGGCGTCGTCATCGATATCAACTCCTTTAAGTGCTTTCCCCATACCAGGAATCATCCCCATCAAATCCTTCATGCTTCCCATCTTTTTAACCTGTTGGATTTGGTTCAGAAAGTCATCAAAGCCGAATTGATTTTTGGCAATTTTCTTTTGAATCTTGCGCGCCTCTTCTTCGTCAAATTGTTCTTGAGCCCGCTCGACTAAGGAAACAACATCCCCCATTCCGAGGATTCGGTCGGCCATACGCTCTGGATAAAAAACGTCGAGGGCATCCATCTTTTCGCCCGTTCCAATAAACTTTATCGGCTTATCCACTACGGAGCGAATGGAAAGCGCAGCCCCACCGCGCGTATCTCCATCGAGCTTGGTAAGAATCACTCCGTCAAAATTCAAGCGATCGTTAAAGGCTTTGGCTGTATTTACGGCATCTTGCCCGGTCATGGCATCCACCACAAAAAGAGTTTCTTGAGGCTTAACCGCCGCGTGAATTCGCGCAATTTCATCCATCATAGCTTCATCAACGGCTAAACGACCCGCAGTATCCACAATAACGGCATTATTCCCGTTAGCCTTGGCATGAGCAATTGCCGCCTGAGCAATCTTAACAGGATCCTTTTCATCTGGAGCACTAAACACGGGAACTCCAATCTGATCGCCCACCACATGCAATTGATCAATTGCTGCAGGACGATAAACATCACAGGCCACTAAAAGTGGTTGTTTGCTTTTTTTAGTTTTTAAAAACTGAGCTAGCTTACCCGAGAAGGTCGTTTTACCACTCCCCTGCAAACCAGACATCAAAATCACTGTAGGATTCCCTTGAAGATTTAATCCTTCAGCCGCACCACCCATAAGTTCAGTGAGCTCATCTTTCACGAGCTTTACCATTAACTGGCCAGGCTGAAGCGTCGTCAAAACATTTTGACCCAGCGCTTTATCCTTTACCGAGTTGGTAAATTCTTTGGCGATTTTAAAGTTGACGTCAGCATCAAGTAAGGCCCGTCGCACCTCCTTTAGGGTCTCCGCAACGTTAACCTCAGTGATGCTTCCATGCCCTTTTAAGTTGTGTAAGGCTTTGTCTAATTTTTCACTTAAACTATCAAACATGATTCATTCTAAAATAAGGCCATAAAGATACACATTGCTCAGGCACAATCAAAAAGAAGAAGCCCTCAAATAGCGCGCTTAGAAAACAAAAAAGACCCGGCCAATGCCGGGTCTTAATTTATCTGGTATAATAAACAGGTTTATCTGGTTTATTTAAAACCTGATTAATGACAATTGATTATAGTCGCTCAAAAGTCAAATAATCAGTGCCTCCATTTCCACCACTAATATCGATAAGTTCGATTTTACTATTGCTGACAGAAATAAAATCCCAATCATCAATTAAATCATCAAAATCACTTGATTCCGGAACAGCGAAATCGAGAATAAAGTCGTCATCGTCGCTTGAATTTCCATCATCATCGCTGGAGGAATTAGAGCTATCGTCAAAAATATTCCAAGTCCCATTGACCGTTTGATTCCCGTTTGATGCAATCACGGTGCCGTCCGTGTTGAACACAAAAGTATAACCATTAAAGTCATTGGTTTGATCCACTCCGGAATCTTCGAAACGAGTAATCTGCCAGTCTCCCTGCTCCATGATTTCAGAAGTCAAATCAGCGCTATTTGAATTGCTGTTGTTATTATCATCATTACTGTCATCACTGGAATCACATGCGATAAAGAACATGCTCATAGCGGCGATTAAAACAATATTTGCTTTCATAAGGTTGTTTTTCAAAAATTTAAAGTTCAAAATTAAATGATTTAGGGATTAATTACACATTATTGTCACACCTAAAATCCATTTCCTCAATCCAAGTATTTCCGAAGAATAAATCAATGGTCAAAATATCGTTTTCAAAAGTGTAGGGATTTGGGTTCGGAATCGCGTCATCAATTCCAAGGTTTTCCCAGTCACAAACTGGATCAACACAGTATACTGTATAACGCAATCCATCCTGAAAAATATACATAGTATTAGGATAATCTTCCAAAACCCACTTTCCTTCAATGGTTTCAGGCGAAGTATTACCACAGCCTGTATATGGCATGCGGCCAAAATTAAGGTGTTCTGTCCCACCATTTCCGCCACTAACATCCTCGAGCTGTACGCTTTCGGTGTCGTAAAACAAGACGTCCCAGTCATCATTTAAGTCCTCAAACGGATCGTCTTCGCCATTGTAATTGAAATTTAAGATGAGTTCAAGCCCCGATGAGCTATTTGATACAGTCCAGAATCCATTAACCGTTCTACTCGAAGACACCGCCTGAACTGTTCCGTCAAGACTGTAAGTAAAAGTATAGTCTACATAATCGCAGGTATCATTTTCTAAATCCTCCTCCATAAGGTTTACATACCACTGATCTGTGACCATTAATTCGATTAAGGCGTTAGTTTCTCCACTTCCACTGCCACCAGAATTAGGCGTTCGACCAAAAGTCAACTGATCCACACTACCGTCTCCGCTGATATCGCGCAATTTAATCTCATCAGAGGACACGGAAATAATTTCCCAATCATCCTGTAGCTCCTCTAACGGATCCATTGTCCCAAAATTTAGATCGAGTTTCTCAACACCAGAATCCATATAGGTACTCCAACTACCACTAGTTTGCATCCCGTTATCAGCAAGCGCCGAACCATCTGTATTAAAGGTAAAAGCGTAGCCGTTAAAATCTGAAGTTTCATCGTAATCGTCAAAGAAATAGGTCACATACCACACCCCATCGGTCAACTCGTCTTCTATAACTGCTGTTGTATTCCCTCCTGAGTTGGAACAGTCCGTTTGATTGAATAAATCTGTAAGCTCAGTGTTTGAATTTATTGTGGCCGCCGCACCGCTGACAAGTAAGGTAATCGGATAATTGATGGCAACATAGACCTCACTGCTTAGCCCATTCAAAAAGTTAAACCACTCGCTGGCATTATTGATGCTCAGTGTACCTGTTTGCTCATTGGCGGCATTGTACAACGTTCCCGTAATGGGAAATTGAAAATCTAAACAACTTAAATCGTCTGAGATATTGTTGGCGCAATTTGCGACGAGTGAATTGAAGCTTGCTAAATCATTGACCACTTGCTCGCTGAAGTCTTCGGATATAAGTGTCAAAGGAAATACCAAATCGAGAACATCTGTGTCTCCTATAAACTGATTAAAAATGGCCTCAA
>RFXU01000420.1 GCA_009921505.1 Flavobacteriaceae bacterium | reverse complement strand
GATAGACTTATTAAGGCATATCGACAGGGACTGTTTTAAACAAAGTTTAATCGTAATGGATATGTTCGGCTTTACCAAGGTAATGTTAATTTCAATTTTGCTCGCACTTTTGGGCAATCCAGAGACTGCTTTAGCCAGCAATCTAAAGCGTTTAAAGGTTGTCGGGATTGCACCAATTACCTCAGACATTAGTAAAAACACATTTAGAAATCGAGCAATCGAAGATGCATTTAACCAAGTTTTGATCCAAAATACTCAAAGCCTAAAGAGCATATCCCTTGTTGAAAATGGGAAATTGGTATTAGATCAAGTACGCTCTATTTCTGATGCAAAAATCTTAAATTTCAATGTTATCAGTGAACAAATTCAAAATAAAATTTTCTCAATTGAAATAGAATTTTTGTTCACAGATGACTTGCAAACTCTTTCGTCTAAAAAATGTCGGGGCACCAACGTCTCAGATCTATATATTGCGCTAAATGTGTCTCATAAATTAGCTAGCGCGCCTCATTGGCTACAAATTAATGAGAGCGAATTAAAAAAGAAAATATCGGCCATAAAATTTGATGGGGCCGTTTATAATATTAGCGAGCACGAAGTTAACGCAAGTAACAAGTTCTATAAACTTAACAATTCTTCGGAAGTCCCCAAGTCTGTCTATGAACTCGAGACAAATATTGATTTTATAGCTAGCTCAAAGCAGGGATTATTGGGCAAGAACAGAGAATTACAAGTAATCGTTGTAACTTCCTTGATGCGTAAAAAGGAAAATATCTCTAGAAATTCAAGCTCACAATCCTTTGATATCGAAAAGTTATTTGGGAATATCTCAATGTCTGGGGGCAACCGGAACTGGGACAGAACAAAAAACGACATTTTTGATTTCATTACTGCAAATATAACAAATCAAATTTCTAAATTAAAATGCCTAGGCATAAACCCAATTGCGAAGGTTTCTGGAGACCTTATTACAATGGACTTCGGAGAGCGCGATGGTGTCCGGCCAACAGATGTATTGTCGACATCCGGTTCCGATGGAACAGAGCTCTACTTTATCGTTAAAGATCTGAAGCAACACGAAGCAACTCTGGAACTCATATCAAGCGTCGAAAATGTTAAATCAATTTCGGGCAAAACCTTACAATTAATTGGGGAGCTTTCCAATGAAAATTAGGAGCGTTTTATTCCCTTTATATTTATTTTTTTTAAATCTCCCTTATGTCGCCATGTCTGCAAACGACATCAACGGTGCTGAAAT
>RFXU01000419.1 GCA_009921505.1 Flavobacteriaceae bacterium | reverse complement strand
ATGGCAAAAACCAAATCGTTTTTACTCATTTGAGAAACGATTTTCTTTTGATTCAAGGTTTGGGCCTTAATATGACGACCGTTTACGCCATGGACCAAAATACGGTCACTGCTGGTGTCCAAGTCAAACTTAGTGCCTTTTTCACTGGTTAAAATACGTTCAATAAGGTTTTCGTCGATGCTGTTGTATTTGACAAACTGCTCGAGCAGTGTGGTCATCTGCTGGTCAAAAGTTTCCAGAATTTCTTCATCCCCATAGGCCGCGATACGGTTGCCTCTTGCGACGATTTTTAGCTTAGGATAATACTTTTTGATCAGGTCAATGTGTGCATTCTGATGCCCAAAAAAATCGCGGGCACTAACGTCGGTGAGTTCCAGTATGATTTCGTTCAAAAGCGGTCCTTTTAAAGAGGGGTTAATGTTATTGCTAATATAGTTTTTCTCTTGAAAAAAGTCCCTTATTTTTGTTGTGGTTCTCACAAAAAATATCAACAATTCATGGCGTTGCCTATCATTACGCTTACTACTGATTTCGGCGAAAAAGACCCTTATGTAGGAGCGGTTAAAGGCGCTATGTACAGCGCTTTAGACAATGTTCGCATTGTTGATATCTCTCATGGCATCTCTCCATTTCATATCGTGGAGGCGGCTTATGTCATTCAAAACGCCTATCGGAGTTTTCCAAAGGGGAGCATACACATTATTGGGGTGGACGGAGAACTCACTCCGGAAAACCGACATATTGCGGTAAAACTTGACGGTCATTACTTTATTTGTGCCAATAACGGGATTTTGGCTTTGCTCTCTAGTAGTATTAAACCCGAGAAAATCGTTGAGATCAATATTCACGGGCATATGGAGAGTAATTTTCCTGTACTCGATGTTTTTGTGGCCGCCGCTTGCCATATCGCTCGAGGAGGGACTTTGGAAGTTATCGGTAAAACCATCAATGCCCTTAAGGAACTCAAAGGGATTCAGCCTGTGGTCAATCTGGAACGCAACCAAATTATCGGTACGGTCATTTATATTGACAACTATGGGAATGTGGTCATTAACATACAGCGACAACTTTTTCAAGACGTGGCCAAAGGACGCCCACCGGTTATCGCCGTGCGTAAATTCCGCATAAAAAATATTTATGAGCGTTATAGTGATGCCATTAATTTTGATGTACCGAAAGATCGCCGCGAGGAAGCGGGTAAAGAACTGGCTATTTGGAATTCTTCAGGGTTTTTAGAATTAGCGATTTACAAAAGCAAT
>RFXU01000418.1 GCA_009921505.1 Flavobacteriaceae bacterium | reverse complement strand
TTTCCAGAGTATTGGTATCTACTATCTTTGAAAGCGCCCAATAAGTACGCAAACCTTCGCGCTACAATGAATTAACTTTTTACTTCTCGTAGCGTAACCATTGACGCATTTTTGTGCTGATGTTTGCATATAATCGCCGAGCAAGGAGTGTCTGCATGCTAGCTGGTCTGTTTAACGGGGTACTTCCAATATTCGCAGTCAGCGTGATTGGTTATGTATGCGGAAGATTAAAAGTCTTTGACTTTGGCTCAGCCATGATCTTGAACAAATTTGTAATGTTCATTGGTATGCCAGTTTTAGGTTTCAAGCTACTATCAGATGCGAGCCTCTTCGATGTACCAGTAAAACTTTTGGTCGGTTATCTACTTTCAGAAATATGCGTTTATTTTATTACCTTTATCATTGCGAGGAGAGTATTTGCAGTAGGAGTAAGGGAAGCATTTTTACTTGGTTTAGCGACGGCTTTGACAAACCATGTTCTATTTATTCTACCGATCGCTGAAATTTTGATTGGCCCCAGTGCCACATTGCCGATAGTTGCCCTTATTTCTATGGATGGCATGCTCATTTTTAGCGGTACAATTGTGGCTATGGATGTTATGTCTTCGAAGGAACAGGGATGGCGATCTGCTGTAACTAAGATTGCAAGTAACCCACCAATTGTAGGAATGTTAGCAGGTTTGCTTTATGGTTTAAGTGGACTTGAGATAGCTCCCAATGTTCAAATTTTCCTTTCTAATATTTCTTCAACGGCTTCGCCAGTTCTACTTTTTGCACTTGGTGTAATTTTGAGCGTGAAAAGAGATGATATAATTGCTTCCCTAACGGGTCTGATTGTATCTATCAAACTCATCATACACCCTGTTATGGTATATTTTCTATTAACTTTCGTTTTTGATGTAACCTTAGATTTTACTTATCCAGCGGTTATGGTCGCGGCAGCCCCATGTGGTGTCATGTCGTTTATGTTGGCAATGAATTACGGCGTAAAAGTTGATAATATTGCCCGTGTAATCTTTATTTCATCTTTACTGTCGTTACTGACAATAAGCTATGTCGCCAATATTTGAACCAGATGCCGCTAGCCCTAAAACGGGACATCTCCGTTGTCTAATGAGTTGGCGGACTGTTCACTCTCGTCAAAGCTAATTTCTTCTCGACTATCCAGGCCAACTAACTGACCAGAGTTCTGCCGAATAACCACCTCCGTGGTATAGCGATCCGAACCTGATTTATCCTGCCACTTTCTAGTTTCGAGC
>RFXU01000417.1 GCA_009921505.1 Flavobacteriaceae bacterium | reverse complement strand
TGAGCACGATTGGGAGGCGACCGAAGGCTCGTATGTGTATGAACCTCCTGGTGAAACTCACACTTTGGTAGTTCCCGAAGGGGTCGAAGAAATGATCACCTTTTTCCAAGTTAATGGCGTTATGTGCTATGTTGATCCTTATGGTGAGATTTTGGGCTACGAAGATGTTTTTACAAAGATTGACTTATGCCGCACGCATTATGAGAAAGTTGGGCTTGGAGCAGATTACGTTGATCAATTCATTAGATGACGTGTAGACACAACTTTTGCATAGATTTTTAGTAAGAGAATTGTCGTGGACACTCATGTCTACTTAGCAATCATCTTTGCTGCTGTGCTTCATGCGGGTTGGAACGCTGCTTTAAAAGCAAATTCAGACCGGGCGACAAACGTGCTTATTCTGTCCGTTGTTCAGGGAAGTATTGCACTTCCTCTTCTAGCATTTTTGCCGCAGCCATCAGTTAGTTCTTTGCCATTGATATTGGCCGCGTCATTTCTTCACTGCGGGTACAAAATTTTCCTTATGAAAGCATATGATTACGCTGATTTGAACCAAGTTTATCCATTGGCGCGCGGTCTTGCTCCTGTAATTGTAACGATAGTTTCAATTTTATTTTTTAGCGCACAATTTGGTGTTTCTACGATTGCATCAATAGCTATGATTTCTATTGGAATAATTGTGCTCGGCATCACTAAGGCGCATAATAAAAAAATGTCACCACTCGCATGGTTTTTTACCTGCGGGACTGCCGCATTTATAGCCAGTTATACCGTTGTTGACGGCATCGGCGTGCGTCTTTCAGAAGCACCATCTGCGTATGTGATTTATCTTTTCCTTGGCGATGCTATTGCAACGACCTTCTATTTTGGCGTTACAAGAAGTACAGATTTTCTGTTTCACGCGATGTCTTCCTGGAGGTCAGGATTTTTTTCAGGGATATTATCCTTGGGTGCATATTGGATCGCGGTATGGGCTTTTACTAAAGCGCCAATTGCTGTTGTTGCCTCATTGCGTGAAACCAGCATTCTATTCGCAGTGTTGATCGGCACTATTTTCCTTAAAGAGCCCATGACAAACTTGCGTTGGGCCTCGATCGGTTTGATAGCCATTGGTGCTATCGCAATAAAAATTTAGCTTTGTGGTAACGTCCTAGCATTTGACGATAAAGCAAAAAGAATTTTTAGGTTCCGAACAATTAATGGGAGTAGATTGAACTCTACTGGGCTTGTTTGGCTGGCTATGTCGCTTTATTCACGTA
>RFXU01000416.1 GCA_009921505.1 Flavobacteriaceae bacterium | reverse complement strand
CGCCAGAAACTGTAAAGTTACATACCAAAAATATTTTAAGGAAATTTGACAGTGCCTCGGTGCGCGATGGCGCTGCCGATATACAAGCCTTTGTTCGGGCCTACGGTAAAAATGGTTTAGGCCATCAGATTTTCAATACGTCTGTTACAGTTACAGCGGTAATAGATCCCGATAAGAAACGCGCCCAGTGGGAAATCAAATCACAGGGGTATGTCGTGTGTGGGGTTGTCAAAGACCTAACGCTGGCGACCATCAAACACAATCATTTGACCAATCTGTTGATGAATGGCGTTGTGCCCGAGATCGTAACCAATTCCTCTTCGTTGGCGGAATATCGTGTTGTGTTGGATTGCCCGCTTAATCAAGGTAAGCCTATCGATCGGTTCACCAACTTTACCGAGTTGCCGCCCAAAGAAGCTGCGATCCAAGAAATCAGTTATATGACAGGCACACCTTGCAGCCAATTGTCATTAGATGTCCAGTTTTTGGGAGAAGAGGACATTACGCTGGGATTGAAAGTGTTCGTTGGACTGAAATCGCAAGATTTTAAAAACAATCCAGACATATCATTTTTGCAGAACGGAAATCGTGCAGGCCTGACAGTGAAGAATCCATCCATGGAAACGCTTTATGTTGTTTCTATGGAGCCTTGATAAAGGACCAAAATTTTTTCCAGAAATATGTTATAGTTACTAAAAAGGTCATTTTATCATGCGCCCCCCAGTCCTTACTGATCGACAGTTGCAAATACTCGAGTTTGTCGCAGCAGGGGCAACGCGCAAAGAGATAGCTGTTCACCTTAAGATTTCGCCAGAGACCGTAAAAGATCACGTCAAAGTCATATTTGACAAATTTGGCGTTCAATCGCTGCGTGATGGGTTTTCTGAAATAAGTCAGTATTTACAAAATTATGGCCAGCACGGCCTAAACGCCAAACAATTTTTTACCGATGTTACCTATCGCGTTGACGTTGCCGAAAATCGGACAAGTGCAAAACTCTATCGTGAGAGCAATGGTTATATTGTGCATGGCAAGGTCGATACATTCTCAACCCGTCTCATTGATAACGGTGAATTATTGAATGTACTGCTGAACGGTCAAAAACCAAGCCAAATCCGTATTTCAGAAAAATTTATGAATTATGCAATCACGCTGGACAAGCCGATTGCCGCGGGAGAAAGGTTTTCCCGCACATTTGAGGCGCAATTAAATCGCAATAATAATGCGGAATATACTGAAACCTCGAATACGATTGGAACG
>RFXU01000415.1 GCA_009921505.1 Flavobacteriaceae bacterium | reverse complement strand
TATTTCGGGCGGCCAGTTATATCGTTCCCACGAAAATCGAGAAATGGGGTTTCGCTCTTATCTCAGGAGCCACGCAAAGCACCTTAAAATACTTGAAACTGTGCTAGGCCATGACACGGCTGAACAAAATCACGAGAACTTAAGCCGAATTATCCGTAACACTCCCGGCTTGGTCGGGCTGTACAATGTAGGTGGCGGCAACGAAGGGGTTGTGCGTGCGCTGTGTGAGGCCAATTTAACTTCAGAAATTTGCGTCATTGCACACAACCTAACACCCAGAACCCGAAGTCATCTAGGAGAGGGCATTTTTCAATTTATTCTTCACCAAGATATGAGACTGATGGCTGAGCGCGCCATACATGTTTGTCTAAACTACCTAATCAACAGGCAAAGTGACAACATTCACGTGCCCGTGGAGATTATAACCAGGGAAAATCTGGAACCTCGTGATAGCGGCTAGCAAACATTGAATAGTTTGCCTCCATAATTGATTTATTTGTTGCCACTTTAGATCATGTGTGAGCGTCATGATCACAACATAAACGATATAACTTCGGAGCAATCTTGAGCTTTCTCAAAATTAAAACCATACCGCAGCTCTTTTGGAGTGCGCCGGTCCCACTAAGTATGGCCCCCCCTTTTGTATCGTGCACCATGCTTATATTTGGGCTAATAGTTTTTGGGTTTGGGGAGACACTCCTCATAGCATCGGGATCAGGGGTGAGCCCATGGACGGTTTTTGCTCAAGGGATTTCAAGCCTTACCAACTGGAGCATAGGGTTGACGACTTTCGTGGTCAGCTGTGCAGTGCTTCTGCTGTGGATCCCGCTAAGACAAATGCCGGGTATCGGGACCATTCTAAACATCATCATCGTGGCCTCAGTGATGGATTTGGCGCTGCCACATATCCCAGTTTTTGAGGAACCGGTTTTCAAAATAGCAGAAGGCGCAATTGGTGTATTCACGACTGGGTTTGGTGGAGCAATTTATTTGATTGCCAACCTTGGCCCAGGGCCGCGTGATGGCCTGATGACAGGAGCTCAGAGGATTACAGGATTACCGATTGTATGGGTTCGCAGCGCTATTGAAATTTTTGTAGTGACCGTGGGCTGGCTGCTTGGTGGAATTGTGGGCATCGGCACTCTTTTATTCGCATTTGGGATTGGCCCTTCGATTGCACTGAGCATGGCTATTTTAATTTCCTTATTTGGCAAAAAAAATTCACACTAATGAAAAGGTTTTTCCAGTTTTTATTAAATA
>RFXU01000414.1 GCA_009921505.1 Flavobacteriaceae bacterium | reverse complement strand
TGGTCAGCAATTTTACTGCATCAACTTCACTCCCATCGGCCTTGACAAGATGATCCGCACCGCCTTTTCCAGCAAGCTCAAGAGCATTATCATTGATATCCACCACGATGATCTTTGCCGCGCACATCGCGCGTAAAACTTGGATACCAATGTGACCCAAGCCACCTGCGCCGATAACAACCACTGAATGATCAGGTAATAACTGCTGCGCGGCTTTCTTTGCAGCGCGATAAGCAGTCAGCCCTGCATCAGAATATGGTGCTACATCTTTTGGAGCTAGCGTCCTAGGAAGCTTTACCAAATTGCGACTAGTAGTCTGCAAATATTCTGCATACCCGCCATTGCTGTCTAGACCAGGAAATGTACCATCCCCGTGCATGTCGTGTCCCCGGCGGCAAGCTAAGCATGTCCCACCGGTTATTTTAGGGTGGACAATGACAGGATCACCAACAGAGAACCCCTCAACTTCCGGACCAACTTCTTCAATCCATCCAGCGTTCTCGTGACCCATGATAAGCGGTAAAAGAGAATTTCCGTCCGGATCCATATGGGGCATCCAGATACCCTCAACGATATGAAGGTCTGTGCGGCAGACGCCAGCTCCTCCAATTCGAACAATGACATCAGTCGATTTTTTAATTTTTGGATCTTCTACGTCTTCTAGACTAACCCAATTTCCAGATGATAAGTCTGGGTCATATTTGTGCAACACTTGTGCTTTCATAACTAAACCTCATAATTCGATGAGGACGAGAAAACATTACGATTGCTGTCAAAGCAAAGCGGCACAACTCTCCACAAAAATCTGTTCTAGAGCTGAACAAAGAAGGAATTTGGATGTTCAGATTCTGTACATTTTAAGCTTGAAACATCAAAAAATAGCTTATCCGTTTTGCTTACGGACATTTATGTTCATTATGTGAACAACCCGCAACTAAGAATCAGTGAAACTTGACTCGTCTAACACTTAGGATACCTAAGGCTTGGGAGATACGTTATGGAACCAAGAGAAAATTCAATTGATCGCGCGCGCTCGTACCTAGAGTCTAAAGGAAAAATACCATCAGGTGCGCTACCATCGATGATTGCAGAAAGTTGGCATTTAAGTTTAGAAAAAGGTCTGGACCCATTTCAGGGTGTTGGAGATTACGTTCTAAGTGACGCTGAATTTAGTAGCCAGACGTCACAGTATGCAAAGTTGATAAATTACTCACGTCCCGAGCTAGAGACTTTATATGACCAAATTGCAGGTTCAAACTT
>RFXU01000413.1 GCA_009921505.1 Flavobacteriaceae bacterium | reverse complement strand
TATAGAAATCCCAAAGAGTCTGACCTAAATTTTGCCCTTGTTCGGAAGTAAACGGTGATTGACACCATTCTGAAAGATGCTGACCTTGCATCCAATCCATAGTCAATATGCGATCACAAGAGAGCTCGGGATAATAACTAGGAAAGCGCAGATTCGGAATGTGTGCACAATCCTCTGCCATCTGAGCACTTTGATTGAGCTCTCTGGTGTAATCGGTTTCCTCTATGAGTTTGTCTTCTACCTCTAAGAAATACTCATCAGAGCCCTCCCCTTTGATATTAAACATTTTCTTAGCAATCGGCTTTACAAGAGCGAGATCGCTTGAAATACTCTCAGCAACACCGGGATATTGAATCTTAATCGCTAAAGTCTTTTCACCAAGGACAGCCTTATGCACTTGACCGATACTGGCGGCATTGACCGACTGTTCTGAGAAACGATCAAATACGTCTTCAGGATTTTTGGAAAAATATCGTCTAAAGGTCTTTTTGACCAGTGGCGCGGATAAAGGCGGCACTGAAAATTGAGCCAATGAGAACTTTTCGACATAAGCCCGCGGCAGTATGTTTTTCTCCATACTGAGCATTTGCGCTACCTTGAGTGCGGAGCCTTTCAGCTCTTTTAAGCCATCATAAATATCTTCTGCATTCGCCGAGTTTAACTCTTGCTTAGCCTGATTTTCATCGGTGACTAATTTTTGACCGTAATATTTTGCGTAGTTCACTCCTACCTTTAAACCGGTAGAAACAATTTTTGAAGCGCGCTGAATTTTAGAAGTAGGAATTCTATCGATGCTCTTCATCTAGACCATGGAGTTTTCTTTCCAAAGAAATTTAGCCAAATCAAAAACGCTTTGGACAGGAGCAGTATCAATTAAATCAAATTGAGCTTTAATCGATTTTTCGATAAAAATATCTGTTTTCTCAAAGCCTTTTGAACGGTCCTCCATCCAAAATTTGAGGGTAACTAAGAGTTGCATCCACATCGATTCAGCCACCCCTTTATCTCGGAGTTTATTCAACTGATCGCTTTTAAAATCTACATGAACCACACCAAGTTGTTCTATATATTTCACAAAAACACGACGTAGGGCTCCGAGGGACTTTAAGACCGATAATTTATCTTTATTCCCACTGAGTTGGGCCATAACATAAGATCGATTCGCGGTAAGCAGTTCAAAAAAGGTGAAGTAGAAACTCAATAATTTTTGCTGAGTTTCATACTGAGCATAATCATCACTCTGTTGGATCATACTGATCG
>RFXU01000412.1 GCA_009921505.1 Flavobacteriaceae bacterium | reverse complement strand
CCTGTAAAAACTGGCGTAATGGTGTTTTTACTCTCGGTATTACGCTTTCTAACATTTAGCTTTATGCTCGTGCTGGGGTTTGAAATTATGGGTAATCCCCTGGGCTGGCCTCAAACTTTTTTTGGCATTTGGGCTATGTATCTACTGCAAATTATTGCTCCGACCTTTTCTGTATTTGATACCGCCGTTAAAAGTGGTGGCGCTTTGATAATCTTTCAAGGATTAATACCGGCCCCTATAATCATCGCAGCTATCCTCCTACAATACTTGCTCAGTCAAATTTTACCGCTCGCCACTGGCCTTATGATACGACCTAGTTCCATCCAAATTAAATGAGTCTGCCGGAATTATTTACCGCCTTATTGTTCTGTCTCTACAGCTTGATCTTTTTATGGGTGGGGTGGCAATGTTTTTCTGAAACTAAAAAACTCAGTCCTTCACGGTTATTAGATCAAAGGCTGACTATCGACCAAAAGACATCCAAAAAACAATTTAGTGTCCTTATTCCTTTTCGCAATGAAGCACCTAATCTAAGAGATTTATTCTTGTCGCTCAATGACCTTAATTTTCCGTTGGAGCAATTTGAAGTGATTTTTATCGACGATCACTCCGAAGATGATGGGTTTAAAATCCTGAAGAAACTCCAGTCCAAAGCTCGATTTTCAATGTGCCTCACTCAGCTCGAGCGTGCAGAGACTTACGGAAAAAAACATGCCCTTACCCTGGGCATTGAACGCGCAAAATACCCTTGGATTGCCACATTAGATGCCGATTGTACCGTATCAAAAAACTGGCTCTCAAGCATGGAACAGACCTTGAACGACCCGTCTATTGAATTCATTTCGGGCCCGGTCTTTTTGAAAAAAAACAGAGGCATCCTTTTTCAAATGCAAGCTGCGGAAAACATGGCTTTACAAGCCCTTACAAAAGCGAGTTTCAAAGGGCATCCGTTGCTTTCAAACGGCGCGAATATGGTCTATTCAAAAAATATTTTTATGGCCGTATCTGGTTTTTCAGGCAATCTAAATATCAGTTCGGGGGACGACATGTTTTTGATGCAAAAGATTTTACAGCACAAAAAAATCTCCATGGCCTACAACGGAGATTGGACTGCAGCAGTTTACACCAAAGCATTAGACAATTGGGCCTTATACGCCGCCCAGCAAATACGTTGGATGTCAAAAGCCTCGGCACTTCAGGATCCGCTGCTGAAAATTAGCGCCTTGGTTATTTTTTTAACGAACAGTTCCATCGTTCTTT
>RFXU01000411.1 GCA_009921505.1 Flavobacteriaceae bacterium | reverse complement strand
ATAAATCTCACAAAATTCGGGGGTTTTTAAAATTCGGACATAAAGGACAAAATGCCCCCATGCTTTTGCGGGCGGATCAGCTTTTGTCAAGTTGACACGCCGTTATAAAAAATTTATTTTATAACGCACCCTCTTGAAATAAACCGATCTCAAGATTTAGCAATTCATCAGAAGTGGCTTCTGATAAATCAACCCAACCAGCACCTTGTTCATCAAGGCGAAAAATTTCAATGTATCCCATTACTCATTTTCCTTTCTGATAGTAGCGGATAAAATTTCAAGCGCTTCTTTTTTAGAAGCCTCTCGCTGAGCGAGAACATGATTTCTAAATTCATCTAAATTCATTATGCTAACCAACTTTCATTTGTATAAGATAACCATTCACCAAGCGTCATAAGACCTTTGTATTCATTACACTTTCCGCAGAAAGTATCTGAAGCGTAATCATCGCAGAAAACGCAGACGATTTGATTTGCTTCCTCATCAGAAACATTTATGAGAGTAATCTCTCGGATTTCGTATTTATTTAGTGTAGTCATTTTGACCACCTTTCTTTATCTTGATACCTAGTATCCTAACATAGACCACTGACATTTTGGGGTGTATTTCGGGCGTGTCGCAAAACTATTTTTGTGATTTAGGTCATGTGGATAACTTACGCTCAAAATCCAGGGGTTTTCCACAGCTGTGCATAAGCCTGTGGATAACGCCCCCAAAAGCGGGGGCCTGTCAAGTCGACACGCCGCTATTTTCTAAAATCTTTTATGGTTTCGATCACATCAGCTTTTAGGTCTGCCCACATTAGGCGGAAGCAATAAACAACGGAAGCCAAGAGAAATAATTGAACAATGCTAGTTAGTAATCTATTCATCAGAACACCTCTCCTAAGATTTCCATTTCCTCGATTTCCATTTCTTTTTCTAGCAATTCGTCAAGAGATAAATCTCTTTCCGTTTCGTATTCGTCAAACTCTACTTCGTATCCGTGCTGGATACTTTCGTATTTGTATTCGTTAGAATTTCTTTCCCAAGACATAGCATACATTACGCTAACTCCTTTACACACTCGCAGGGTTCTACATGATAGTCATTTTCATCACCGATGAAAACCAAGCCCTCACCATAGCACGATGAGCATTTTATTACTTGAACGGCGTTTATCATTTATCTAGTTTCCTTTCTTAGTTGTATTGGCTAACTGAAGTAATTGTAAGAGTTGCCTCTTTATCTAGTTTCTGAATTTCTTTTAGAAACTCTAGTG
>RFXU01000042.1 GCA_009921505.1 Flavobacteriaceae bacterium | reverse complement strand
CCTTTTAAATCTAAAAACTTAAAAAAGCTAAAGACTAGAAAAAATCCCGCCATAAAATCCAACATAAATGCCTCGTAGCTCAACTGGTAAACAACGGCATTGAGCCCATTTACTCCTAAGAGAAAAGTGAAAATTAAAAACAATGGGCGCAGTTGTCGCCATTTTGACAATGGCGGCTTGACAAGGTTCTTGTCCGATTTTATGGCCATCTTTTGACGAGCGAGATACTGATCTTGTGTAAGCACTGTAAATTTCGCTGGAACTAAATTGATTACGGTTTGGAGCTCAATCCCTTGCAACAAGGAAAATTCAAAACGACCCGTTTCCAATTCAATTTCAATAATATGTATTCCTGCGACCTCGACTAATGCTTCGCGAATACTTCTGACACACCCCATGCAGGTGAGTCCTTCCAGATATAATATATGATGCATAATGGTTTGATTTAATGGAGTTAATTATCGTTCGGACAAACGATATTCCATCAAATTAGCCATTGCTGATTAAGAATAAATAAATGAGTTTGTTTTGGAGGAGGTTCCTCTAGTGCAGCGCCAAAAAAACATTGAGGATCTTCGGGCACATCATATGAAAAGTCAATTATTCCAAATTGTGGTATTTCGAAAAATTCCGTCTGTGGAATAAAATCAAAGCCTTGCCCTAAAAGATGCTGATCTAATGAAAATTTGTCGAACTCATTATGGCAACATCCAGGCTTTTGTTCCATTTCTTCAGAACAACCCACCGCCATAATCATATTACAACTCAGATGGGTAATCTCAAGACCTAAATTGGCTTCAACAGGCCTTCCTAAGCAATAGTGCGTGGACTGAATCCAACCAAGATTGGTGGTCAGCATCAATACACTCATTACCATACAGAAAAGGGAACGCATAATTCAAATTTAGGGATTATTGTTTTAACATCAATAAGCCTTTGAGTTAATCCTTGGCCAAATTTTGTCCCTGTTCTAGGGCCCCCAACATTTGTAATTTTAGACGATTGGCTGATTCCTCATATCGATCGAGCAGGTTTTGTTTTTCTTTGTCAATCATGGTTTTCCCCATAATTTCATCAGTTGTAAAATCCTCACTGAAGTCCATCATCCACTGCATCATGGCACCATTAGCCATTTTTAAATCCTCCACGGCCGAGCCATATTGCACAAGCGTAGAATCTGCCGTAAAGAGTGGTTCTAATTGACCAATGAGACCGCTAATTGTGCCCATTTCTGGCATGACCTCATCGTGCACGGCTAGAATCCGCTCCATTTGGGCATATTCTGCTGTTTCTTTAGGATTTTCTTGACAAGAAAAAAAGGTCAACGTAAACGAAATTAATAAGATTAAAAAGTGGCGCATGTTTGTGATTTTTGACAAAATTAATTGTTTTTATTTGGCCTAAGCATATAAAAGCTCGGGATTAATAACAAAAGTAAGACGGGGTGAATTAAAAAACGGCGAACATAAAATAATCCTCGATATTCCCCCGGCTCATAGTAATGAATGAGCCCCAATAATAGAGGCAGAAGAACCACAATAATGGTTCCGTAAAGTATTACTGAAAATTGAATTATCGTCTTTTTTTGAAAAATTGCATTCAATATTATAACAGACAAAAAGGCATTCAATAGGTAACGCCCTATTAAATTAAACCCCCAACTCAGACCGTTGATTTTCGGCAAAGTTTCCGACTGATAACCTCGCTTAAAAAATTCAATTAATGGATCATAGAACAGATCTGTTTCAAAAAAGCGCACGGCAAACAACCCAAGAATACTAAAACCCAATGCAATAAATCGACGACTATTCATCAGAATTGACTTTAGATTTATACTGCCAAATCCAAATAATCCACAGCAAAAGTACTGTGCCGTAAATGATGCCTGGAAACACTAAGTCATGCAGGATTGCGGTCCAGCTAGGGCGCGCATAAATACCAATACTAATCAGTACAATACGCAAAATATTGATGCCGTAAAGGGCGATACAGCCAAAAAGAATAAACCAAAGGGAACGAGAAATTTTTTGTGGTATACCGATGACAAATGCCACAAACAAAATCATGACACTCACCGCATTACACCCTTCAACCAAGCGTGCCACTGGCTGATTCATAATGGAAATCACTAAATCTTCTGTTGCAGCCCATGGCGTGACTCTACCATTAAAGCCCAAAAATTGAAGGGTCCATTGAACTTGCTGCCCCACAATATTGGTAATCGGATCAACCTCCTGTCCATGAACGCTCCAGTAATCTAAGTAATAAAAATAAAGACCGCTAAAAACGCCATAGGTCCCAAAAAAAACCAGGAGAAACTGCCATACGGGCCGATAAATTTTGAATAAATTCATCATACGATCAAAGTTAATTTTTTATCCCTTAGGAAACCCATTGTTCGACCGCAATAAAGTAATATTTAAATACCTTTACATAAAAATTGAACTATGAATGCGCCGCGCCAAGAGGTTTTAAACATCTTTCAAAATAGTACTGAATCTTTTAACACCAAACTTCAGGAATTGTGTGACTTATTACAAGGCACTTTAAAACATTATACTTGGGTGGGCTTTTATTTCGCCAATACTGAAACAAGAACCCTTCACCTTGGCCCATACTGCGGCGCCCCAACAGATCACACCTGCATTCCCTTTGGCAAAGGAATTTGTGGTCAGGTAGCAGAATCTAACAATCCATTTTTAGTGCCTGATGTCAGCGCTCAAGACAATTACATTGCTTGTAGTTTAACGGTTAAATCTGAACTGGTCGTGCCTTTATTTGTTCAGGGAAAAAATATTGGTCAAATTGATATTGACTCGGAACAGATCGACGCCTTTGATCAAGGGGATATCGAATTTTTAGAGTGGGTAAATGCCCAAATTGCCCAAGCTTGGCCTGAAGATTATAACCCCATTGAAATTTATGGATAGCCCAATAAATCAAAATCAAATTCAAAAAGGCATAATACTCAATGCCTACCCGGATAGTCTTGGAGGGTCTATTTCCTACTTAACGGAACTCTTGGGTGAAAAAAACTTCAGGGGTGTTTTTCAAAGCCTCTACCTTTTGCCCACGCTTTTTCATTCCGATTTGGACCGAGGCTTCTCAATTATTGATTACGATTTAAATGAGTCCTTTGTTACCAAGGAAGATTTAGGTCAATTAAAATCTTTAGGAATCGGATTAAAGCTGGATATTGTATTAAACCACCTCTCTGTCGGTGCTCCAGAATTCAGGGACTTAATGAAGCACGGAGACCATTCTCCTTATATTGATTTCTTTATCGATTGGAATCGGTTTTGGGAGGGGCATGGAGCACTCAACGCTCATGGCGTTGTTATTCCAAAACCTGAATACAAGGATAAACTTTTTACACGCAAACCGGGCTTACCTATTCTTCAAGTTCCATTCCCAGACCATAGTTTTAGGCCCTATTGGAATACTTTTTACCAAAAGATATCTCTTGCCGAAACTTTTATAGAAGATTGTCGTCTCAAATTAAAACTAGACCAAGAGCAAAGCAGAGCCCTATTCAAAATCATTGAGAGCGAACTTATTCAAGGCAATAATCCGAGTCAAGCCATTGAAAGCCTTGGGTATAATGTGACGGAGGTTGCGCCCTTAATAAGAGGACACTTGCATTTGTTAGGGCAAATGGATCTCAATGCTGAAAGCGATTCTGTTTGGAAGTACTACCAAGACACGTTAAACAAACTCAGCGATTATGGCGGGCAAATCATACGCCTTGACGCTTTTGCTTATTTACATAAGGCTGTTGGAGAAAGTAACTTTTTTAATGTTCCCGAAACTTGGCACTACCTGAATCGATTGCAAAAAATGGCCCGAGATCTGTCCTTGGAGGTTTTGCCTGAAATCCATGCACAATACGGAAAGCATCTTCACAATCAAGTCAGTACTGAAGGGTTTCCCATTTATGATTTTTTCTTACCTGGATTGATTATTCACACCATAGAAAATCGCGACAAGGCGCCACTGATCAAATGGGCTAAGGAAATTCTAGAAAAGGGGTTTAGACTCATCAATATGCTGGGATGCCACGATGGCATTCCCCTACTCGACCTGGACGGAGATCCAGAGGATCCAGAAAATGGTCAGGGACTACTGTCCACAAAGCAAATCGAGGAGTTAATTGAGAAAATTGTCGCCCGAGGTGGCCGCATTAAGAATCTTTTTGGGCCTGACGGTGAAAAAATTGCTTATTACCAAGTTAATGCAACCTATTTCAGCGCTCTTGGGGAGGATGCTGACAAAATGCTCTTGGCGCGCGCACTGCAACTTTTTATGCCAGGAACACCGCAAATATGGTATCTCGATTTGTTTGGAGGCACGAACGACTACTTGGCTGCCGATTCAGATCAAGGAAATCACAAAGAAATAAACCGCACCAACTTGACCCATGACCAAATTCAAGAGAGGATCAATTCATCACTTGTTCAAAAACAACTTGAATTAATCAGATTGCGCGGACATCACCCTGCCTTTAATGGGCAACTGGAGCTCATTGAAGCGGATGATAATAGTATTGAGTTTCTTTGGACTATGGCTGAAGATTGGACGCGACTGTGTGTGGATCTCGAACAAAAGAGTTTCGCGGTAACCCACTCCTAGTTCACGGTAACCCACTCCTAATTTAGGCAAGCTATTTCTGGTTTAATATGCGATTCTCACGCACTCATTACATTCCCGTGCGGATGGCCTCAACTGGATCGAGCTTAGAAGCTTTTAACGCAGGAAGTATTCCTGAAATAAGCCCAATTAAAGCGGCAACTACAGTCCCAATAAGCATGTTAAACGGAGAGAGTACAAACTCAAAATCGCCGGTAAATTGAGAGGCAATTATGGAGGCAATAAAAACGAGAATTAGACCGAAAATTCCGCCGATAATTGCCAAAATCATAGCCTCGAATAAAAATTGGTATAGGATAAAACGACGCTTGGCACCCAAAGACTTTTGAATTCCAATTAAACTTGTACGCTCTTTAACACTGACAAACATAATGTTGGCGATCCCAAAACCGCCCACTAATAATGAAAACGCACTGATGATAATACCGATAAAATTCATGGTCCCTGTTATATCGTCAATGGCATCTGCAAAACCCTGTAATTGATTGACAAAAAAATCATCTTCCTGCTCTGGGCGCAACCCACGTTTTAAGCGCATTTTTAATTTCAGGTCAGCGATAAAGGCTTCGTTATCGGTGCCGGGCTTCGGCTTCATGATAATGAATGGAAACAAATTGCGATTGTTAGCGCCAAATATATTTCGAATGACATTTACCGGAACAAAGACAAAAGTATCCTTGGAATCATTAAAAATAGAGCCTTCTTTTTTCAGGACCCCGATGACTGTAAATTTTTTGCCATAAAGGCGCACTTTTTTCCCCACGGCCTGTTCGGCTTCATAAAACAAGGAGGTTGCAATTTCATGTCCAATAACCACAACCTGTGCCCCATTGTTTGATTCCAACTCATTGTAAAATCTACCTTGGTCAATTTGTAAGGATTCAATATCGTAATATTCATGCGAGAAAGCGCCAATGTTTGCATTCTCAACAGAACGGTCTTCAAATTTTATCGTTTCGTTGCGCACATTTAAGTTAAAGGCAACCGCTTGCGCTTGATTTAAATTTTTCTTTAAATATTGATATTCTTCATAGGAGGCCACTGGAAATTGTTCCCACTTCCAGCGCGGAACTTCTGTGGGTCCAAAGGAAAAATTCCCCAGGTAAATGGTACTGTTGTCAAGTCCTTTAAGACTGTCTTGGATTTCAGATTTAAGCGAATCTACCGCAGCGAGAACGGCAATGATTGAAAAAATACCAATAGTAACCCCAAGGAGGGAAAGAAACGTTCTCAACTTATTGTTAATCAAAGCGCTAATGGCAAAATTAATGCTCTCTCTAAGTACGCGCAAATAAACAATCATGGGTATTTTTGGCTTTGATTTTAAAGTCTAAAGGTAGGACTTTTTAAAGGAAATTTAGACCGGTTTTTAGCGCTTATTTCCTTACTTTTGTGGCTTCATTTCACACAAAATTCCATGGAACAAGCGCTCCCTATTCGATCAGCCCTAATTTCTGTATTTCACAAAGATGGTCTTGCCCCTATTGTAGAAAAATTAAATGACCACGGGGTAACCATTTACTCAACCGGCGGAACGGAACAATTCATAAAAGAATTGGGAATTCCTGTGGTTGCCGTGGAGGACCTGACCGAATATCCGTCCATTTTGGGCGGACGGGTAAAAACATTGCACCCTAAAATTTTTGGAGGGATTCTTAATCGTCAAAACCACGAAGGGGATCAATCACAAATGGCTGAATTCTCTATTCCACAAATTGACTTAGTGATTGTTGACCTCTATCCTTTTGAGCAAACAGTAGCCTCGGGTGCTGATGCACAAGCGATAATTGAAAAAATTGATATTGGAGGGATTTCTTTGATTCGGGCTGCCGCGAAAAACTTTGCAGATACTTTTTGTCTTTCCTCAGTGGCCGATTATCAAGAATTTTTAGATTTACTAAAGGCGCAAAACGGGACGACTACGCTAGCCCAAAGAAAACGTTTTGCCGCAAAGGCTTTTGCTTGTTCTTCGCATTACGACACTGCGATTTTTAATTACTTTAATCAAGAGACGCAACTAAATCACTTAAAACTTAGCGTTGACCAAGGTCAACCCTTGCGTTATGGAGAAAACCCGCATCAAAAAGGAGAATTTTTTGGTGCAATGGATCAGATGTTTGACAAACTACACGGCAAAGAATTGAGCTACAACAATCTACTCGATGTAGATGCTGCTGTGCAACTGATGAATGAATTTCAAGGCTCGGACGCCTCACCATGCTTTGCCATTTTAAAACACAATAATGCGTGCGGCATGGCTCAAGGGAATAGTTTAAGCGAGGCCTATGCAAAGGCTCTTGCTGCAGACCCCGTTTCTGCCTTTGGCGGTGTGCTTATCGCCAACCAAAAAATTGATTTGGAAACGGCAGAGCAGATTCATGAACTTTTTTGTGAAGTGGTTATTGCCCCTGGATTTAGTCAAGAGGCCCTTGCGCTTCTCTCCCAAAAGAAAAATAGAATAATCTTGGTGCAAAAATTATTTAAGCAAAGTGATTTAACCGTCGTGACCGACCAAGCCCCAACACAAGCGCAAATCGACGATCTTTTGTTTGCCTCAGTAATTTGCAAACACACCAAATCCAATACTATAGTCTTTGTAAAAGACGGTCAACTTTATGCCAGTGGTACAGGGCAAACCTCAAGAGTAGATGCCTTAAGACAAGCCATTGAAAAAGCAAAATCTTTTAATTTTGACCTCAATGGAGCGGTCATGGCCAGTGATGCATTTTTCCCATTTCCTGACTGTGTTGAGATCGCAGATCGCGCTGGAATTAAGGCGGTTATTCAACCTGGCGGCTCTATAAAAGATCAAATGAGCATTGACTATTGCAATGCACATAATTTATCGATGGTATTTACTGGAACGCGTCACTTTAAGCACTAAATTTTATTACATTTGTTAGGAATCGCCACCTATTCACCAATACAAGTACTGCAGCATGGGATTTTTTGACTTTTTGACCGAAGAAATTGCCATCGATTTAGGAACCGCAAACACGCTGATTATCCACAATGACAAGGTTGTCGTGGATGCACCAAGTATTGTTGCTCGAGACCGCATGAGCAACAAAATTATCGCCGTAGGACGAGAGGCAGCGCGGATGCAGGGAAAGACTCATGAGAACATCAAAACGATACGCCCTTTAAAGGATGGTGTAATTGCAGATTTTGACGCCAGTGAAAAAATGATCAGTATGTTCATTAAAGACATCCCGGCGCTCAAGAAAAAATGGCTTACCCCATCATTACGTATGGTCATATGCATACCAAGCGGTATTACGGAGGTAGAGATGCGGGCGGTAAAGGAAAGTGCCGAACGCGTGAATGGGAAAGAAGTGTATCTTATTCATGAACCTATGGCCGCTGCCATCGGTATTGGGGTGGATATCATGCAACCAAAGGGCAACATGATTGTCGATATAGGTGGAGGTACTACTGAAATTGCTGTTTTGGCCTTAGGCGGTATCGTCTGCGATAAATCTGTGAAAATTGCGGGTGATGTCTTTACCAATGATATCGTTTATTATATGCGTACCCAACACAATTTATACGTAGGGGAACGCACTGCGGAAAAGATAAAAATCCAAATTGGCGCAGCGACTGAAGATTTGGAACTCCCTCCAGATGAAATGGCAGTTCAAGGACGTGATTTGCTCACGGGAAAACCAAAACAAGTACAAACCTCTTATCGAGAGATCGCTAAAGCACTAGACAAATCTATATTACGTATTGAAGACGCTGTGATGGAAACCTTGTCACAAACCCCACCTGAATTAGCAGCCGATATTTACAATACCGGAATTTATCTTGCCGGAGGAGGATCAATGCTGCGCGGACTGGACAAAAGACTGTCTCAAAAAACAGACCTTCCAGTGTATATTGCAGAAGACCCGCTACGTGCTGTGGTGCGCGGCACAGGGATTTGCCTGAAAAACTTAGCTAAATACAAAAGTGTTTTGATCAAATAATAGAGTACATAAGCCGACATGCAGCAGATTATTGAATTTTTTATCCGCAATAAAAATTTTCTGTTGTTTTTGACGCTCTTTTCTCTAGGTTACGCCTTGACCCAAAAAGCGCATTCAGGACTTTATACCCGAAATATTGCCTCGACCAATAAAATTACTGGATCGGTATTTTCTTGGCTTGCTGACAAACGCAATTACTTTGCCCTTAGAGAACAAAACGAAGAGTTAAGCGCGGCAAACGCACAGTTATTGGTTCAGTATTATAAATCGAAGCAGGATCATCAGGACAGTATTTCTGGAATAAATCTTGAGTTAACTGGCAATGGTGTGGTTATCGATACTTTTGAGGGGCGTTCTTTAAATATTATTCGAGCCCATGTGATCAACAACAATTATCACAGACGAAAAAATACACTGACCATTGACAAAGGAAGTTTAGACGGAGTTATTCCCGATATGGGCGTCTCGAGTCCCGTGGGGATTGTCGGTATTATCACGCACGTTTCCGAGCACTTTTCTGTGGCTCAGTCCGTTTTAAATACAAACAGTCGTGTGGTGGTAAAGAGTAAAAATTCAGATCATTTTGGTACTTTAGTTTGGGATGGAGAACGGATTGATCAACTATTGCTGACTGAAATTCCCAAAATCGCGCCCTTATCTATTGGCGACTCACTGGTGACTGATGGAAAATCGACAATATTTCCTCGAGGATGGCCTGTTGGAACCGTCACAGACATCAAACCTGCAAAGGCTCAAGATTATTTAGAGGTCAGTGTTCGTCCTTACACAGACATGAGCAATCTCTATCATGTCTTTTTAATTCAAAGACCCGAAGCCCAAGAAATACAAGAACTCGAAACACTCAGTCAAAATGAATTCTAGTACGCAGTGGCTTTCAATTTCAGGACGTTTTTTGGCGGTGCTGATGCTTCAGATATTGGTTATGGACCGCATATTGCTTTTTGGCTTTGCCAATCCTTTAATGTATTGCTATTTCATACTCTTATATCCTCTATCAGGAAATCGTGTTTGGTTGATCGTCTCGAGCTTTGCCCTTGGATTAGGCGTTGATATTTTTAATGATACTGGTGGAGCGCACGCAGCAGCCTCAGTATTTTTAGCTTGGATTCGTCCCACGCTTTTAAACTTTTCATTTGGGGTGAGCTATCAATACAATACGGTTAAAATTGCCAATGCCCCCATGGGCCAACAACTTATCTTTGTGCTCTCTGCGGTAATTTTACACCACCTTGTTTTGTTTTCCCTTGAAGCGGGTTCGTGGGCATATTGGCTTTTGGTCTTAAAGTCAACCCTAATTACCAGCCTTCTGAGCACGGTTTTAATCTTGACTGCTTTTCAATTTTTTAACCGAAAAAATACATGAGAAAAAGCCTGTTGTTTTTTCTAGTACTGATTGTTGGTTTAACCTATGTAGGCCGTCTATTTTATTTGCAAATTTACGACTCAACCTATGCCCAACTTTCCGATAATAATGCCATAAGAACCGTTTTTGACTACCCCCAAAGGGGCTATATTTTTGATAGAAATGGTCAACTTCTGGTGGCGAATCAGCCGTCTTACGATGTCATGGTCGTTCCTAGAAATATGAAACCGCTTGACACCCTTGAATTTTGTGCCCTCCTTAATTTATCCAAAGAAGACTTTAACTCGGCCATAGAACGGGCAAAAAGATACTCGCCAAATCTCCCCTCAGTGGTGGCCGCACAACTTACAAAAAGCGAATTTGCGGGACTATCGGAGAAAATGTATAAGTACCGGGGATTCTACATTCAAAAACGCTCTTTAAGAGATTATCAGGTAAACCATTCGGCCAATGTTTTAGGTTATGTCTCCGAGGTAAATGATTACACCATCAAAATGAACCCGGACTATCAAATGGGGGAACTCATTGGTGCCGCGGGCGTCGAAAAACAATACGAAGAGGTGCTGCGCGGGCAGAAAGGAATAAAGTACATTCAAAAAGATAATTTCAATCGAGATATTGGCCCATACAAAGACGGCGCTTTTGATACACCCGCAGTGCGCGGTACTGACATCACCCTAACCATTGACGCTAAACTCCAAGAATACGGAGAGTTACTTATGGTGAATAAACGAGGAGGTATCGTTGCTTTGGATCCAAAAAATGGTGAAATTCTGGCTTTAGTCGCCGCCCCAAACTACGACCCTGCCCTACTAGTAGGACGCCAACGATCGAAAAATTTTACAAAATTGTATTACGACACTATTGCCAAACCACTTTTTGATCGTGTACTGCAAGGAGAATATCCTCCAGGATCTCCGTTTAAGACTTTGACCGCGCTTATTGCACTGCAAGAACAAGTGATTACGCCCAATGATTATGTGTCTTGTTATGGCGGTTACAACTACGGCGGGTCTAAACCTCTTGGATGTCATGACCATCAAACGCCCTTAGCGCTAATTGGTGGTATCGCCCATTCCTGTAATTCATATTTTGCCAATGCTTACCGCAAAACAATTGACAAATACCCAACCCCTCAAGAAGGCATTGAACGATGGCGACAACACCTCAGGAGTTTTGGACTAGGTGATTACTTAGGATACGACCTCCCGGCGGGCAATAAAGGGCTCATTCCTGATGCCGAATTTTACAATCGCTTTTATCAATATCCAAAATATAAATGGTACAGTCCGGCTACAATTTCAAATGCCATTGGCCAAGGAGAGGTTCTTTTGACCCCCATGCAAATGGTTCATTTTACCAGTGTCATTGCCAATCGGGGTTATTATTATACGCCACATATCATTAAGAACATAGGCGGGCGTGATTCCATACCTGAGGCTTACACCACAAGGCAAAACACCACTATTGATCCAAAGTATTTTGATCCTGTGATTGAAGGAATGGCTGACGTTTATGTCTATGGAACCGCCTCAAAACCGTATATCGGCATCCCGGGAATTGAAATCTGTGGCAAAACCGGTACTGCCGAAAACTATATAAAGGTAAACGGCAAGCGCATGCAACTTACCGATCACTCTGTTTTTATCTCTTTTGCTCCAAAAGATGATCCCAAAATCGCTTTGGCGGTATTCGTTGAAAATGGCTACTGGGGCTCACGATGGGCAGGCCGGATCGCTGGGCTGATGACAGAAAAATACCTCCGGGACAGCATAAGCCGCAAAGACATGGAGCAATATGTGCTCAAGGGCAGTTTAATGAGTGAATATGAAAAACCTTATTCAGGGCAACCATTTAGAATAAATCAATGATGCGTTACCGACAGAGAAACTCGAAAATAGACTGGTGGATCGTCCTCCTTTATTTTGCATTGGTTGGATTTGGCTGGCTGAATATTTATTCCGCTTCTATGAGTGACACGCAAAACATTTGGGATGTGACTCAGATTTACAGCAAACAATTGATTTGGATCCTTTTAAGTGTTGTCCTTATCATTTTCATATTAGCGGTAGAAGCCAAATTTTACGAACGCTTTTCAAGTTTGATTTATTTATTCGCCTTAGCAGCTCTGGTTGGACTTTATGTGTTTGGACAGACCGTCAATGGAGCCACTTCTTGGTACGCCTTTGGTGGATTCAGTATTCAACCCAGTGAATTTGCTAAAACAGCCACGGCATTGGCCTTGGGTAAATTTGTCGGGGACATACAAACCAATATACGTTCGTGGCAGGATCAATGGAAATCCTTGCTTATCATGCTGTTGCCCGCCCTTTTAATTATCCCCCAGCCTGACCCCGGGAGTGCACTGGTTTACTTGGCTTTTATTCTTCCTCTTTATCGCGAGGGATTGAATTATTTGTTTTTGACTTTTGCCGCAGCACTCGGCCTATTATTTATTGGAACCCTGTTACTCGAGGTTCAGGGCATTGCCCTATTATTATTACTGGTTTTGGGCCTTTATCTTTGGAACCAAAAACGCAAACGAATACGCATAAAATGGGGACAATCCTTAATAATATTTGCCCTTGCTATAGGCTTTGCCTACTCTGTAAATTATGTATTCTACTCTGTATTTGAGCAAAGACATCGCGATCGAATAAATTTAGTCTTAGGCAAGACCGTGGACAGTAATTCTATTGGGTACAATACCCACCAAAGTGAAATTGCTATTGGCAGCGGACGTTGGTGGGGCAAAGGATGGCTGCAAGGAACACAAACAAAAGGTAATTTCGTGCCAGAGCAACACACAGATTATATTTTTTCAACCGTTGGAGAAGAATGGGGTTTTATAGGGTCCCTATTTTTAATTAGCCTATTTGTCGCACTAATTTTGCGCGTACTTTATCGTGCCGAAAAGCAAAAATCAATTTTTGGGCGTGTTTACGGATATTCTGTAGCCTCAATTCTTTTTATACACTTTATGATCAATATTGGTATGGTCATCGGTCTTTTACCTACAGTCGGGATTCCCTTGCCCTTTATCAGCTACGGTGGTTCAGGATTGTGGGGCTTTACGATTTTACTGTTCATTTTTGTAAAACTCGATAGCGCCAACTATATCAATATTTCCTAATTATTGTTTGACATCAAGAACATCCCTTAGGGTATTGCCTAAAAGCATAAATGCCATAACTAAAATCATAATAGCAAATCCGGGAACAAGCGCTAAATAAGGCTTTCCTAGAACAATATAGGCGTAGTGATCTTTAATGATACTCCCCCAACTCGGGATAGGCGGTTGTGCTCCTATCCCCAAGAAACTCAGACCACTTTCAATCAATATCGCCGAGGCAAAATTAGCCGCTGAAATTATAATCACAGGAGTAAGCGCATTAGGCAGTATATGACGCCAGATAATTCTGAGGTCTGAATAGCCTAGAGCTCGAGCTGCGGTGATGTATTGTCTTTGTTTAACGCTCATGACTTGTCCACGCACCACACGGGCTACCTCAACCCACATGGTTAACCCCACAGCGATAAAGACCTGCCAAAACCCCTTACCTAGGGCAAGGGTAATGGCGATAACCAATAACAAGGTAGGAATCGACCAGGTCACATTAATCAGCCACATGATGATTTGATCTGTTCTGCCGCCAAAATATCCCGAAATAGCCCCGAGACTTATGCC
>RFXU01000410.1 GCA_009921505.1 Flavobacteriaceae bacterium | reverse complement strand
TTCTACAGAGGGACATTTTAAATCTTCCGGAATACCAAAGAGCCTTTGGGCCACCAAATAAGCTTGGTTCAAATTCATGCGCGGCATAAAGAGGGACTCACTCACAGAAGGCGCTGTTAGATCGTCCGAGACGGCACGTGTGTATTGAGGAAGCTCTAACGATTCTAAATGCTCAGGCTGATTTTCAATCAGGTGGGCCGTATATTGAGCCGCGTTCATTTTATGGCTCGGTGGGGCATAAGGCCCCAGGTATCCGCTAAACGCAAAGCCCTCTAAATCATTAAAACGCACCCCGTACATGGCGCCCGGAATTCCTCCCACGGTCATCGTATTGTCTTGAGGCATTTGTTTTACCAGAACTTTCGACCCCCAAGGCATGAGTGTGAGCCGCTCGCTGTGGAGATTATTGTGCGCTCTGAGATAAAGCCCCCCTGGCGCCAAGACATAGGCATAAGTTTTAGAATTCTTAATCGAGCTTAAATCACATTCCATTTCCAGGACCGCTTCCGTAGCTTGGTTTTTGGTCTCGGGATATTGTGGTGGATTAGCCGTGGTGTGAGAAGGTTCAAGACTAAGTTGATCGGGGGTCAAAAGGGAAACATCACTTGGGATGTCGCAGGCTAAACAAAAGCTGGCGGTGCCAAAAACGGCAGAAAAAATCAGTGCATTCATAGATAAAGGAATTAAAGGTGAAACAAAAATTAAGTAGAGGTGTTCCGATATCGATGAATGTTTTAAGGATTGTTTTGTTTTATTCAAAAGCTGTTCCAATTTTATGCAGGGGACACATCCTAACAAATGTTTAACACAAAATTGCCCGGCGGCCCTAATGCGTGATTTGTTAACTTTGACACTCTAATATGTCACCTTATGGGATTGTCCCTGGAAATAGAACGTAAATTTTTGGTCCTAAGTGATGCATTTATCGCCCAGGCAAACACGCGGGTAGAAATGCGTCAAGGATATTTAAACACGGACCCTTATCGCGTGGTGCGGGTTCGCCTTTCAAGAGATTTGGATTCTGATCAGCGTCAAGCGTTTATCACCATAAAAGGGAAGTCTTTGGATAACGGATTGAGCCGCGTAGAATGGGAACAATCCGTCGATTATCACGAAGGGGAGCAGCTACTGGGGCTCTGCCTCCCGTATCCTATTGAAAAAACAAGATATTTAGTGCCCTTTGAGGGCTGGATTTTTGAGGTAGATGTGTTTCACGGACAAAACCAAGGCTTGATTGTAGCCGAAGTTGAATTACCTGAG
>RFXU01000409.1 GCA_009921505.1 Flavobacteriaceae bacterium | reverse complement strand
GCACCCTATCCTATGAAAACCTGCGTGATGAATTACAGAACCGTGCCAATGATATTTTATTTCGCTATGGTGCCGCAGCAAAGTGACGGTTTGCAATAACTATGGCTTTCTATATAGTCAGCATATCAAAAAAAAACAGATGCAACACCCTAGGCTGCGGCATCTGAACCGATGGGAATACAGTCATGCGCGTGATCATTGCCCTGTGCTCTTTGTTGGCTTTGTCCAGCACATTGCCTCAACTTGCCAAGGCCGAGCTGGACATATCAGATCGAGCCGCCCTCGATAGCATTATTAAAGAGTTCATCCCATGAAGCGCTAAATCAGGTAATGCTGGCTGAGGGCGAGCTATTTAAATTGGCAACTCAATCAGATGAAGCTCAAATTGCATTTATGAATTTCTTATCGAAAAAGAGTAAGGTCAAGTAATGAGTTTAGTTGGCAAACGAATTTTTGTTACCGGAGGCTCTCGCGGCATTGGACTTGCAATCGCATTGCGGGCTGCAAAAGATGGTGCATCAATTGCAATCGCTGCAAAGACTGCCGAGGCTCATCCAAAATTGCCTGGCACAATCTTTACCGCTGCAAAAGATATTGAATCAGCAGGGGGTAAAGCACTTGCCATCCAATGTGATATTCGAGATGAAATTCAAATAGCACAAGCTATGGCAATGAAAGCTGGCAATCCTGCAGGAACTCCAGAAGAAATAGAAGCATACAATAAAGCTTTCTACGAATCATTGCAAACTCAAATAACATCTAAAAAAGATACAGGTTTAGATTTAGATGACACAATAAAAATTCTCGCTTTGACAGGGCAATTAACACCAGAAAAAATAAAAGAGTTATTCCCCGTACAAGGTGGCGGACAAGCGACAGGAACTGTTACGGATAACGTAATCAACGCTCCTGGCGTAAGTTAAAATAACTAAAGAAGCCTAGCTTCTTGAATACATTGTTGTAAGGAAAATGGCACAAGATAAAGTAACATACAAACCACTCTCGTTTAAAGAAACATTAGCCACCTTACGACCTATTGACAAACCCACAACCTCTCCTCAAGAATTAAAATACGTAGCAGTATCTAAAGATCCTGAAGCGCCTAGAATAGCATTTAAAAAAGATGCCACGCAAGAAGAAATCAATGCTTATCTTAAATCAGAAGAACTAGAACAAGCTCTAGCTAATAAAGGTTATCTATATAAGTTTGGTTTAGCCGCAGAAAAATTTAATGATGAAGAAGATTTAGATGATACTGCT
>RFXU01000408.1 GCA_009921505.1 Flavobacteriaceae bacterium | reverse complement strand
GATTTTGCTTGCGAGGAGCACTTTGAAGAAATGGCTAAGTCGAGGGATTTTGAGCGAAATCAGATAATCAGCGAGGAAGATAACAAGACCAAGCATTTTAAAGGTCTCGACCTGTCTGATAGCGCTATTGGCAAGGAAAACAGAAAGCTATTGAAAGGTAAGCTTGAGATTGCGTCAAAGGAAAGCGCAAGGCTTTATAATTACGAGCGTGGAGAGTGAAATGAAACTAACAACAGAACAGATTGAACGCATTTTGAGCGAAGCGCCGGATGATGCAACTCACTGCGACAAAGAGGGGAAAAGATTTTATAAACACCAGCGACCATACTGGTTCCAGCTACCATACTGGTTGCGGTATTTTGAAAATGGCGGTTGGCGCAATATTGGCTTGTCACTTGATAGCTTCGACTTGCTATCAATTGACAGCCTGCGCGAAATCTTAGCGCTGAGAAAATAGGTTGAGCGGTTGCGAGGTAAGTTGGCTAATGTCAGCAAATCTCTGGATGAGGCGAGTAATATCAAACTGAAAAGCCCTGCTGATATGATTGTCGTTATTGAGGCTTTTAAGTGCATCAGTGATTCTTTGAAAAGCGAGGTGAAGTGATGGCGGAAGTAAGCGCTAATCACATCAAAGCTCGATGGTTTGTTGATAACCTTTCAAGTCTATCTCATGAGCAAATAGCCGAGGCCATGGATTGCGAATCGTAAAGCACAAAGTTGCAAGCAATTGGAAAAACCAGTCTGGAAAAGTTCAGTTTGAGAGATTGACTAGCTGGAAAAGTAGGAGCAACGAAGAAACGCGCTCGGCAGCTTGGTTTGGGTTTGTTGGTAGTAAGAAGTAAAATATTTTTAATTTTTATCAAAAAAGCGCTTGCATTAGTAAAATAGTTTGTCTATTATGTATCACATCGGCAGGCAATAACGCCAAGCAAATCGGAGATATGAAAAATGACAAACGCAGCAAAAGCAAAAATCAGCAAATTAAACGTGACTCTTCGCCAATGGAATGAAATCTTAGGAAAAGAAATGGCAATTAGCGCAGACCTGAGAAACAAAGAGAGCGCCGCTGATGCTTTCAAAATGATTTTAAAAATCGAATCAATGATTAAAGAGCTGGAGGTATGCGGCGAATAATCGCCGTTTATGCGTATGAATAAAAATTCACAGTCAAGCAACGATCAAGCAATTTCTAAAATTAAGGCATTACTTTCAAGCGAAGGCATAGATTTTTACGATGTTGAGTCTGCTCTAAAAAGTCTA
>RFXU01000407.1 GCA_009921505.1 Flavobacteriaceae bacterium | reverse complement strand
CTCGTCGAAAAACAACAGAGTTACCGCGATTAAGAGAATAAACACGGCAATGCCCACGAGTGCTTTAAGTAAAAAGACTAACCAATCTGGTAGCTTCTTTTTAGGTTCATCTTCTAATGCAAGCGAATATTCGTCAGACAGACTATCAACAAGTTCATCCCTAGAACTAAATGCTCCTGAATATGTAAATTCTATACCACCTTGACCCATGCCATAGCCAAAGAAATATACAAAAATGCTTCCACCTTTGAGTTTTATTGGAAACCCATGATGGCTTGTCCATCCATCAATATCGTCCTCTGAAATGGCTGCGAATAAACTTTCAATTTCCTCATCAGTGAGTTCGTCTCCAGCGTCTATCTCATCTACACGCTCATCAGGCATTGGCGTGCCCTGACGCGCAATTAAATCAGCAGTGCCATAATCCTCTGCATAGTCTCGATATTCTTTTAAATCGATCTTCTCTATCGGATACGAGCAACCTAAATAGCCTTCGCCGTAAAGCCTTTCCTCAATGTCAGGGATATTTTCTGAAATCCACTCTTCTTGATCATAGAGATCCCATGAAAGAAACTCTTTTTGAGATATAGATCTGAACTTTAACACTTTTGCTTTAGCCATTTGCGGCACCACCAATGAACTGTGAAAGCACATATAGATCACGTTCATTTACCAAACCTGATTTTAAATGACTAGAGATGTTTGAATAGCCGTAGATTGATCCCGCAATCTGCCCCGTAACAGCGCCAACGGTGTCTGCATCATCGCCTAGATTGACGGCCTTAAGAACGGCTTCTTCAAAAGAATTTGAATTTAGGGCAGCCCAAATTGATGCTTGCAGAGTATCGACGACATAGCCCGTTGAGCGAATACCCACCTCGCTGAAGTCAGTTAGTTTCATTTCTAACGCACTTGAGATTGGATCACACCATTCAGCTTTGTTTATTTGGCCAATGGCATCTGATAATTTCGAGCCAGACAGTAGGTCTAAGATCAAATCGGCAGCGTAAGCACAGCTTTCTTCGGCTATTATTGAAGCATGGGTCACCTTTGACTGCTCCTTGGAAATACCTACGGCTAACTCTTTATTGGGATACGCCGCAGCAATTGCTGGGAAAAGGCGCATCAGTGATCCGTTTCCATCGTTCTTCGCACCAAATGGTTTTGCTTCCAAACTACCTGTTCGGCGATAGTCCCCTAGTACGCGAAGAGTGTTTTGTCCGATACCCACACAAACCCCAGTGGATGTATTTTCACCATG
>RFXU01000406.1 GCA_009921505.1 Flavobacteriaceae bacterium | reverse complement strand
CTCTAACCAACTGAGCTACAACCGCGCGGTAAGGGGTGTTTACGGATGACACAGCCGAACGTCAAGCACATAAAGTGAAAATTTTTCGTTTCATGTCGATTATTTTGGTTTTGACTATACTGTATCCCGATGGCGATCCTGCATGACGTCACCCGCGCGAATTCGGTTGTATCGCGACCCACGCCAGTGCCGTTGATATCACGCCAAAATGTATTGGGTGTGTCATCCTCGCCGATCTCAATACAAAGATAATTTTTAATTTGGGAAAAAATAAATTTACCTTTCATTGCATCGCAAGAAATTATCTAGGGTTCCGAATTGCAAAAAGACCAATAAACCGGTGAATTTCGTAAAATTGAATGGTTTAACACCACAAATGATGCAAATACGTACCCCAAAGTGCAGTGCAGGGAAAAAATAGAAAAACTGCCCCCTTGAACCACCCCGTGCAAAAAGGCAAACTTGCACGAAACCGACTCCGCTTGAATATCGGGCGGACGATACTATTTCTAAGTCTCAAATGGAAACAACGCTGTTGCCGAAATCGGGGCTCGTTGTTTTGCAGCTAAAAGGAAGACACATGCAAACTTCTATCAATGCATCCTACCCTGTTCTGCCGCTGCGCGATATTGTGGTGTTCCCACATATGATCGTGCCGTTGTTTGTCGGGCGAGAAAAATCAGTTCGCGCGCTAGAAGAGGTGATGCAAAATGATAAACAGATCTTGCTTTCAAGCCAGATCGATCCTGCCGAAGATGAACCAGGTGCCGATGGTATTTACCGCACTGGCGTTTTGGCAAATGTTTTACAGCTTTTGAAATTGCCCGATGGGACCGTGAAAGTATTGGTTGAAGGCCAAGCGCGCGTTCACATCCAAGAGTTTCTTCAAAATGACATCTATTTCGAAGCGATTGCAGAACCTCTGTACGAAGAAATTGGCGACCCAGACGCAAATACGGCATTGTTGCGCACTGTTGCCGAAGAATTCGAACGCTATGCAAAGATCAAGAAAAACATTCCAGAAGAAGCCCTGACATCTGTGTCAGAGGCCTCCGATCCTGCCAAGCTTGCCGATCTTGTGTCGGGGCATTTGGGCATTGACGTGGAAGACAAGCAAGAGCTCTTGGAAACATTGATCATCAGTGAACGTTTGGAAAAAATTTACGGTCTGATGCAAGGCGAAATGAGCGTTTTGCAGGTCGAGAAAAAGATCAAGACACGCGTTAAAACCCAGATGGAGCGCACACAGCGCGAATATTATTTG
>RFXU01000405.1 GCA_009921505.1 Flavobacteriaceae bacterium | reverse complement strand
AATGAGGGAAATGCAGCATTTCTAAAGGAGCTTGAAAAAGTATCAGCAAAAGTCTTGCCACTCGAGACGGATATCCGCTCATTTTCGAATGAGCCTGGGCAACTTCAAAATACAGGACTTTCCACCGATATCGCTGTTTTAAATGAAGGCTTTTTTTATATTTCACCCGAAAATGGACAGATAGCCTTATCGAGGCGCGGAGATTTGGGCGTAGATGTCGCCAATCAGCTCGTAAATGGTGCAGGTGATCTGGTTTTGTCTGATGGTCTCGCGCCTATAGTGTTACCGGAACATACTCAACTTAGTATAACCGATATAGGCGAGGTCTTGGTACAATTGCCTGGAGCGCAAGATGGGGATTTTACAAGTGTCGGCTTCATTGGCTCCACGACGGCCGAGCTGGATCAACTCGTAAAAAGTTTGGATGGAAATATTCGCAAATCTGACGGCACCGTCCCAGCTGCGGATCAGACCGCAAGATTTGGTCAAGGTTATCTCGAGGCTTCAAATGTTTCAGCAATTGAAGAATTAATTAATAACATTGATATGCAGCGACATTTCGAAATCAATATTAAGTTGATCAAAAAAGCCAGTGAAATGGACAGTGCTGGATCTAAGTTGATGTCTCTACCAACCTAAGAGTGAAGTTGGCATACCTCTTGCTTCATATTGATAGTCAATAGAGAGGCAATAGAATGTCAACATCAGCAATGCACGTCGCCAAAACAGGTTTGACAGCTCAGCAATACAAGATGCAAGTGATTGCAAACAATCTTGCAAACGTAAACACTACAGGATTTAAAATGGATCGTGCCAATTTTGAATCTCTGTTTTATCAAATTGTTAAAAACGCTGGTGCACAAACTGCTGATAATACGTCACTTACATCTCCCTTGGCTGTCGGTACCGGTGTAAAGGTTGTGAGCACTCAAAAACTTTTTACTCAGGGTGGCTTGACCGCGACGGACAATGCACTTGACTTGGCGATTGACGGTAAAGGGTTCTTCCAAGCTCTTCTTCCTGACGGTCGTGTTGGCTACACACGCTCTGGGATTTTTTCGCGCAATGCAGATGGCTTATTGACCACGACGAGCGGTTACGTAGTCCAACCGCAAATTCAAATCCCACCTGACGCAACAAGTATAAATATTTCAAGCACTGGTATTGTTAGTATCACAGGTCCAGGAAACGATGTCGCTCAAGAGGTTGGTCAGTTATCCTTGGCTAATTTTAGTAATCCAAGGGGCCTTTCTCCAATTGGTGAAAACTTCTTTGTCGAGTCTG
>RFXU01000404.1 GCA_009921505.1 Flavobacteriaceae bacterium | reverse complement strand
AGTTATTCAATTACAGACCTGCTAATTGGTCACACTTACTACCCTCGCTCACTTGCGAGAAAATACCAATACGGCGAAATCAATTTCGCAGAAAAGCGTGAGGATATTTGGCTTGACGGCTATGAAGCCTACGCAATTCGCTTCAATGGTAATCGTTGGGCTACAGTAGCCGTGAAAGTTGAGGACTAAAATGAAACTTGATGAATTCAAGAAACTTGTTGAAATCGAGCGTGAAAAAACACGCTTGACAAACTTAGAGAAAATTGCTAAAATTGTCAATAACACTACAACTACGAAAGGTAAAAACTAAAATGACAAACTTCACTTATACAGACTACCCCTTTACAGCAGACGGAGTAAATTTCGTCTCTCGTATCGCTGACCATTCCCCATTCTTAGGTGCTATCAAAAGGCTGCCTGCTGAGGAATTTATTGCTCTCAATATTTCTGCCATTACTGAATTACTAGGCAGACCTTCACTAATGACAACAGCAGAAATTCTTTCTGAGTTAGAGCGTGTCAATGAAGGTGCTACTCACTCATGGATTTTGTTAGGAGCGAATGAATAATGATGACACGAAAAGACTATATCAAAACTTCTAATATTCTCAAAGGCTTCGCTGATGAAATTCACCCACAGGTCTTTGAGGATTTAGTAGAGGAATTCGCTCAGTATTTTCTTTCTGACAATGACAGATTTGACAAAGCCAAATTTGAAAAGGCTTGTGGCGTTGATGAGTTAGGACTAATTCCAGCATGACAAACTTTATTCTAACTCTCTCGCTGATTTCTTTCGGAGTTTTTTTCTTCTCAATGCTTCTAACTATGAGAAGGCTTGAGATAGAAAATAAAAATCTACGAAAAGAAAATACAGAATTACTTTTTAATTCTATTAAGTAGCATTAAGTTGCGCCAGGATTTTTTCCCTGATCCTGGCACAAATTTTTCATTTGCCGCCCAGTTTTCCACAGGGTTATCCACAATGTGAATTACGTTACAGTTTACGGGGCTTGTGAATTTTCTCACAAAATCTGGGCGTGTCTAAATTGAAATTGTCAGTAGAAAATGGTAGGCTGGAAGCCTGAAAATGAAAGGACAGATAAAAATGGATAGACAAGAAATTCTAAATAAAGTTTTAGATTATTCTAAATCACAAGCCGTTGAAGGCTACCACTATGCTTATGCTTTTGGCATGATAAGCACAATGCTCACAGATGAGCAGTTGAAAGACCTAGAGAAAGGATTAGAATAAAATGGGTTTGGATATGTATCTAAGTGCTCGTAAGCAC
>RFXU01000403.1 GCA_009921505.1 Flavobacteriaceae bacterium | reverse complement strand
AATCGGGAATCAAATGGGCGTATGATTTTATATTTTCAGAATATTTCTGTATCCAAGCTTATTTGAATTGACATTAGTTGTAACTTGAAACAAAATAACAATATGGAACATATCTCTCTAATTTTTCAGATCGCCTTGGCCATTTCAGTATACTACGTGTGGATCTTCAGATACCATAATGTGCTGAGTGAATTTAGTCAGTTTGGTTATTCGGACTTATTCAGAAATTTTGTTGGCGCCGCTAAAATATCACTGTCGGCACTTCTCATTATGGGTGTTTTCTATGACGGCGTAACGCTTTTTGCCGCCTTGGGTATGGCAATTTTTATGTTGGGCGCTCAAGTGACTCATCTGAGGGTCAAAAATCCGCTCAAACAGCGCATACCGTCTTTAATTCTTCTTTTAATATCCTTGTTTATTGCAGCATTTCATTTTGGGCTCCTTTAATTCATGGACGCTATAGATGTAATCAGCATTTTTACGGGATTATCTTTTATCGTTTACGGCGTCAATTCTTTTATTTCAAATCGCATGATTCGCGAATTTGACCGATGGGGATTGGCCGATAAACGTCAACTAATCGGAGGGGCACAATTGATCGCGGGAATTGGCGTGCTCGTCGGATTTAAAAGTGATTTCGTGCTGATCTTAAGTACACTTTTTATCATGGCCATGATGCTTGTTGCGATTATGGTACGAATAAAAATTAAGGACAATATTTCTGATATTTTGCCCGCCATCGCGTATATACTTTTGTCGATGGTCATACTCTACGAAGGAATTTGCCAATAGTTTTTTAAGCAAATATTTTTTGACCTTATGAGGATTATATTTTTTATTATCGTAATATTGCAATATAATAATATGATTTATGGGCGTCACAAAAACAGATTTGTTCACAGAAGTGCAAAATGAAATAGCCTTGTCAGCAAAAGCATTTGCCCACCCGGCGCGAATCGCAATTATTCAATATCTACTGCGAAGCGATACCTGTATTAATGGTGATCTAGTCCAGGAGTTAGGACTAGCCCAACCCACTATAAGTCAGCATCTTAGAGAATTAAAGGATATAGGCATTATCCAAGGGACGATTGAAGGCTCTCGAGTGAACTATTGTATTAATCACAATCGCTGGGCAGAAATCAAGGACCAGTTTAATGAAATTTTTAATCAGCTAGAGTCGTCTTCATCGGAGGATTGTTGTTAAAATTCATAGAATTATCCAGCGATATCAAATAACAAAAAAGGAAATGAATTTATCAGAAATCAAATCAGCATTGTCTCAGGTCG
>RFXU01000402.1 GCA_009921505.1 Flavobacteriaceae bacterium | reverse complement strand
CGTTTTATGATTTCAGAACCAACCTTGAGCATTGTCTCGTTTCTTTTGCTAATTGCGTTGGCGAGCCATTTTGCTTCGCTCATTTTTTCACGAATAAAATCGCGTTCCGACGTGTCTTGAATTTTTTTGATTAATGTCTTCGCAAAGTCTTTGTTGATTTTAACCTCGGGGAGAGTTGAATTGTTGAGCTCTACAGTCCAACCTTCATTGGTCGCTCTAACAGTCAGGTCGGGTTCTCTTATCGGGGCGCCAAATTGCTCAAAAATCAATCCAGGCTTTGGATTAAAGGACTTAATCACTTTGAATAAGCCTGCGATTTGTTCATTTGAGCAACCGCTGCGACGCTTCAAGAGATCGAATTTACCCGAACCCATTAAATGTAGGTTCTCCAAAATAGACGACATATTTTTGCAATACACATCGCGGTCTATTGCTTGCAATACCAAACATTCTTTTAGGTTTCGCGAAAATATTCCTGCGGGTTCAATTTGTTGTAGTTTTGTTAGTACTGCTTCAATGTCTGAAACAGTGACACTTAAATTTTTCGCAATTAGGCTAATTTCTGAAGATATCCAACCCGTGGGTTCCAAGTCTTCCAAAATGTATTTTGCAATCAAAAGCTCATGCACGTTCAGATTGAGGCTCTTAATGTATGCCTCGCAATGGGCATAAAGCGAGACATTATGGTCGGCAACTAAACTCATCGCATCAAAATCGTTGGTGGCTTTTGAAACCGTTGACTGTGGGATGTAGCTCTCGCCCGTCTCAAACTGATTTTCTTGGCTTAGCTTACTTTCATCTGTCGTCTTCTTGTATGGATTTTCATCTAATGATTTGTCGACAGTCATGCTGTCCGACTTCTCTGCTTTTGGTTTGAGATCTTTTTCAGAGTAAGTCAATTCTTCAACGAACGGATTGTCTTGAAACTGTTCCTCAACAAATTCGCAAATTTCCATATTTGTCATTTGCAATAGCTTGATCGCCTGCTGCACTTGCGCGGTTAGCGTAAGCCCCTGCTTTTGAGCGATCTGTAAATTAAAGTCTAGTTTCATGGCGTTTCTCCACTCTGCCTGTGGATAACTGTAGTTCTTTTCGTGCCAAGTTCCAAAAATATTAATTGACATCAGTTGAGTGTCAAAATTTTGACTGACAGGGTGGGTAAAACAGGCATGAAAATTTTTCCACTAAACAAATTTAAAATGCGTCGTTTCTTCTTCCCGAGATAGCAAGAATTCGTATTAAAAAGGAAAAACAGAATGGCAAATATAGGTGCAACAACAGCGTTCTATAAGGTGGAGACATCATTAACG
>RFXU01000401.1 GCA_009921505.1 Flavobacteriaceae bacterium | reverse complement strand
AGTCGTGAAGTTACGCTTTCTGGCTTTAACCGCTACTTGTTTATCTTCGCACAATCATGCAACGCGCATGCGTCCGCGCGTAACGTTGAGGTTTATGCGTGAATTGTCTAAAAACGCAGGTGCTACTTATTCCGTGCTAGCCGTTTAATGGTCAAATCTTGACCTAGCCCGCTAACTTGTGCAACGCGCGTGCGTCCGTGCGCGACTTGTGTGTCGATGTTCATAAAGGCGTATGTCGCGTGATTTTGCGAGCATTGAGGGTATGATTGCCCATAATATTTTATATTTTTTCAAAGTTCCTAAAGCTGTCCCGATGATTTATTAATCAAGCTTAGGTATTCTTGTTTAAGTCGCGCTTTGGAATATCAAACTCACTGGTTCGAATTACTTCGGTTGCGTTGCTTCTATATGGCCTTAGATCCCTAAAGTAACGGGCAGTTGTTAATTGAATTTTTTGATCATGGGTAAGGCTTGCAAGTGGGTTTTCGCCGTCAATCCAATTTTCTCGTTCATCAGTCATGTCTATTTTTCCAATCTTTGCCGCTATTATTTGACACATGCGAAAAACGCATATTTCGTGCCAAAAGCTTAAACGAGGCTATTTTTCCAAAGCATCTTTATGTGCTTTCAGTTGGCGCTGCACAGAAGGCTCGTCAATTTTTCTTGTTTTCCCCTCATGGTTTAGGGTGCGGCCATATTTTTCAATATACTTACTACGACACATCTCACTGAACTCAGTGAATGTCATTTCATTTATAGGTTTTTGCTCCATCAGTGTCTTCCCTAAGAAACTAGCATTGGACTATGCTAGAAAAACTTAGGAGACTGGGTCAACAAAAAAGAGGACAAATTCTTATTTGCGTTAGTGCGTGAATAATTAATGATCTTGTTATTAAAGATGTTCGACAAACCGCATATCACGAACTGCGCCATCGCCTAACACGTCTAAACATGCTTGGTAATCTGGACTGTCATACCACTCTTGTGCATCTTCTAAACGCTCCCAGATCACAACAACCGTACGTTCGTTGGCGCCGCTTTCGCGTAAGGCAACTGGATAGCCGCGCGCAATAAACCTACCGCCAAATTTGGCAACAGTAGCAGGTGCAATTTTCGCATAGGCTGCCAGCTTATCTTCGTCTTTGATTTCCTTGTAACTAACAATTCCTATAACCTTGGTCATTAGTTCAACCCTTCAATTTTGAAATTACGTGACGATGCTATGCAGCATAAGGGAATGGGTCAATCATCAAGTCCACGCGGGTCGAAATTAGATGAGTTGTTTTCGGGGATTGCCAAGATCTCAGAAATA
>RFXU01000041.1 GCA_009921505.1 Flavobacteriaceae bacterium | reverse complement strand
CGTACGAAAGAAACTTTGCCCATCACACCCAAAGCCGTTTTTATTATCGAGGGCATTTTGGTCTTACACCATAAAGCCTTGAGGGATTTGATGGATCTGAAAATTTTTGTCGATGCCCCAGGCGACCAAAGACTCATGCGCCGAATGAAAAGAGATATGGCCGAAAGAGGCAGAGATCTTGACGAGGTAATGCAGCGCTACTCACAGACCTTAAAGCCTATGCATGACGCCTATATAGAGCCTTCTAAAGCTCATGCTGATATCGTAGTTTTGTCTCATCAAAACAATCCACAGGCCGTGTCACTCTTGCAAACCTATATTGAATCCAAAATGTCCCACCCCGAATAAATAAACCCCATGAAAAAAATGAAATCCAATACCTGGTTGTCAATTCTGAGTAATCGATATGTTTTGCTCAGTGTTGCCTTTGTGGTTTGGATGGTTTTTTTCGATACCAACTCTTGGCTGATCCATAGAGAATTGGACGAGGAAATCGAGGTTTTAGAGCAGCGTAAAAGCCAATTTGAACAGGATATAAAAAAGGATAATGATTTTGTAACCCAAATGCAGGATACCTTCGAAATGGAGCGCTATGCCCGAAGCCAGTATTATCTGAAAAAAGAAAATGAAACTATTTTTTTAATTGAAGAGGCGGACAGCACCCAAAATAATTCTGCGCAATGAGTGCTTTAGATTTTTCGGAATTTAACGGTTTTGATGATAAACTTTGGAAGCAGCAAATCCAAATGGACCTCAACGGAAAGGACTACAATCAAGCGTTGATCTGGGAGAGTCCCGATGGCATCGCAGTCCAACCTTTTTACACAAAAAATAACACTAAAGTTCCCTCAATTCCCGATCTACCGGACGCTTGGGCCCACACCACTCAAATCTACATGGGAGACAAGAATGTCGTGGAACAACTAATTGTACAAAAACTAAAGCAAGGCATTCGTAGTTTTCACCTGGTCTGCGATGAACCATTTGAGCCTGCTGTGGTTTTAAATTACTTTGCCAGCTACAGCAGTATTCAGCTGATTTTGGACTGTAATTTTTTAAACAAAACCTGGTTAATTGAGCTTATAGAGAAGGCCAAAGGGGCAAAAGTGGCCCTTTATTTAAATCAAGACCCCCTCCACCATTTAGCCAAAACAGGCAATTGGCCCACACATCCAGACAACGTTTTTAAACCATTACATGAGATTTTAACTCAAAACAGCGAAATTTCATGCCTTGGGGTTCACGCGATACTTTATGCTGAATCAGGGGCCAGTAACGTCCAGCAATTGGCATACGGTATGGCTCAAGCCAATGAAACCTTAGAACAATTAAGTGGATATGGCCCTTTACCCAAAAGTTTTTCCCTGAACTTTAGTTTTGGTCTCGGTCCAAATTACTTTTTCGAGATTGCTAAACTTCGCGCCATGCGGCGCTTGTGTCCTCTGCTCGGACGCATTCACGATATAGAAATTAAGTGTCATATCACCGCTTTGCCAGCACAGCGATTCATGACCGTATACGATTTTAATAACAATCTTCTTAGACACACTTCAGCCATGATGGCAGGAATACTCGGAGGGGCAAACGCCCTATGCAATCTCCCCTACGACCATCACTACAAAAAAAGCCATGAGTTCTCTCAAAGTTTGGCCGAAAACCAACTCTTTATACTGGAGTCGGAAGCTTTTCAAGACATCGATGCCCGGGTGACCAATGGGGCCTATTATATTGAGCAACTCACTGAAAAACTAGCGGAACAAGCCCTGACCCTATTTAAATCCATTGAAGCTTCAGGGGGTTGGCTTAAAGCCATAAAGCAAGGAACGCTTCAGCGCAAAATTAAAGAGCAACACGAAAAATCGGTTCGCGCACTAGAATCTTTAGATGCTGTGGTGGTTGGCGTAAATAAGTATGCCGATGCCACTCAAAAAATGCAGGGTCAAATAGAATTATATCCATTTCAAAAAATGAACCCTCAAAAGACTTTGGTTGCGCCAATCGTTGCGCGCCGATTGACTCAAAAATTTGAATTACAAAGATTAAATGATGAAAAACAAGCGTAATATTTTTAATGATTATCCCGCAATGAATAAGGCATTCTTTGCTGTTTTATTGAGTTTAATTTTATCTCTAAATGCCTGTCAGCAAGGACCGGAGTATCGTTTTCAAGATGAACCTAAAGTCGTCTCATGTCCAGAGATGTCTGAGGACTTTATGCATGAGTTGCTTTACAGCTTTAGAGAAGATATTGGCGCTTTTTACAATCAGTATACTGACTACATTAAAGGCAGTCGAAGCTATTATTTCGAGGCCTATGGACAATATGTATACTTTGGTTTTTCGGGAACAGCCCGCTTTGATGATATTGCTTCTGATCACAGTCGTGCCCTACTTCAGGAACTTAGAAAAGAGAAAGATTTTTGGATCATAAAGGACAAACAAGAGCGCCTGAATTACAATCATCCTTATCTCATCTGTCTCATTGACGGTATTGCCGATGATGACCTTAGGTTAGCGCTACAAAATTTACGACAGGCAAAATCGCTTACGCCAGAACTTATTGCGGAAACCATGAGAATCAATGTCCAAAAAGTAATTTCTGACCCAAATTTATCCATGTACCTTGCCCTTGATGGGTTTTATCAGCCCTTGATTAATCGCAGTGCAAAAAAATGAGTCAACGTAAGGCGGTAGCACATATTACTCTAGATCATGGGTCCGAATGGGACCAACACGCTCAATGCACAGAAGTCGATGAGTTATCTGCCTATGGGGCCGGAGCGCCTCCTTTTTTGCGTGGACCCTATGCGACTATGTATGTCCAAAGGCCTTGGACCGTGCGCCAATATGCGGGATTTTCTACTGCAGAAGAGAGCAACGACTTCTATCGAAAAAACTTAGCTGCAGGACAAAAAGGACTTTCCGTGGCTTTTGATTTACCTACCCACCGAGGTTATGACAGCGATCATCCTCGAGTAACGGGCGATGTGGGAATGGCGGGTGTGGCTATTGACACGGTAGACGACATGAAGATTCTCTTTGACCAAATTCCCTTGGACAAGATGAGTGTTTCCATGACCATGAATGGTGCTGTTTTACCGATTATGGCGTTTTATATTGCAGCCGCAGAAGAACAAGGGGTCTCCCCTGAGCAACTTTCAGGAACCATCCAAAATGATATCTTGAAAGAATTTATGGTGCGCAACACCTACATTTATCCTCCGGCGGCATCCATGCGTATTGTTCGCGATATCTTTAAGTACACCAGCCAAAATATGCCCAAATTCAACTCAATTTCAATTTCGGGCTATCATATGCAAGAGGCAGGCGCCACTGCCGAATTGGAGCTGGCCTATACCTTAGCCAATGGGCTGGAATACGTCAGAGAAGGTTTAGCCGCAGGATTGCATATTGATGATTTCGCCCCAAGACTTTCTTTTTTCTGGGGCATAGGCATGAATCATTTTGAGGAAATTGCCAAAATGCGCGCCGCGCGTATGCTTTGGGCTAAAATTATAAAAGCTTTTGCGCCCAAAAACAATAAATCCATGGCTTTGCGCACGCATTGTCAAACCAGTGGATGGAGTCTCACGGCACAAGATCCATTTAACAATGTGACCCGCACCGCAGTTGAAGCCTTAGCGGCCGTTTGCGGCGGCACCCAATCGCTACACACCAATGCCCTGGACGAAGCCTTGGCTTTACCCACCGAATTCTCAGCACGTATTGCACGAAATACCCAGCTATTTTTACAACATGAAACCCAAGTAACGCGCAGTGTCGACCCTTGGGCAGGTAGCTTTGAACTTGAGCGCAGAACCAAGCAATTAATGGAAAAGGCCTGGACGTTAATTCAAGAAATTGAAGCCTTGGGAGGCATGACCAAAGCCATTGAAAATGGCATACCAAAATTGCGTATTGAGCAAGCCGCCGCGCGCAAACAAGCCCGAATAGATTCTGGAGCGGAAATTATTGTTGGGGTAAACAAGCACCAGCGCCATAACGAGGAACCCCTGCACATCCTTAAGGTGGATCAGGCGAAAGTTTTGAACGCCCAGCTGGAAAAATTAAATCGTGTTAAACAAAATCGCGACCAGGCAGCGGTCCAAATTGCTTTGGATAATTTAACCCAGGCAGCCAAGACGGATGACGAAAATTTATTAGCTTTAGCCATAACGGCGGCCAAGCACCGAGCGACTTTGGGTGAAATATCAGAAGCGCTCGTTAAGGAATTTGGCCGTTATCAGGCACAAATACAAACCTTTAGCGGCGTGTACAAGAAAGAAATAAGCAACGATCAGTGGTTTGAAAAAGCACAAAAGGCCGTGCGGGAGTTTGCCCTTCAAGAAGGACGTCAACCCCGTATCATGGTAGCTAAAATGGGCCAGGATGGACATGATCGCGGGGCGAAAGTCGTTGCGACCGGTTATGCGGATTTAGGATTTGACGTAGACGTAGGGCCTTTGTTTCAGACCCCAGAAGAAACGGCCAAACAAGCCGTAGAGAATGATGTTCATATTTTGGGGGTATCCTCACTAGCCGCTGGACATATGCGCCTGGTTCCTCAAGTCATTCAGGCCCTTGCAGATTTAGGCCGAAGAGATATAATGGTCATCGTAGGTGGGGTCATCCCTGAAGATGATCACAAAGCGCTTTATGAAGCTGGTGTGGTTGCGATTTACGGTCCGGGCACAAACCTGAGCCAGGCCGCTTTAGAACTGATCGAGATACTCATGGGCACAAGCCCAGACAAAAACTAATAATTTAAATCTTATGGATTATACCCAAAAAATGCTTCAGGCTGACGCCCTAAAAGGCAAAACAATTGTAGTTACAGGGGGCGGCAGCGGACTGGGTAAAGCCATGACCACTTACTTTTTGGAACTCGGCGCTAATGTCGTCATCAGCTCGAGAAATCAGGAGAAAATCGATCTCGCTGCAAAGGAACTGATCGAACAAACAGGCGGCTCTGTTTTGGCGGTGCCTTGTGATGTACGTCATTACGAACAGGTAGAAGCCTTGGTAAAAAAGGCATGCGATACCTATGGGTCAGTTGACGTGCTGGTCAATAATGCGGCGGGTAACTTTATCTCCCCTACCGAACGCCTTTCGGCTAACGCTTTTGACACGATCATCGACATCGTCTTAAAAGGAACCAAAAACTGTACCTTGGCTTTTGGAAAACATTGGATCGCCCAGAAACAAACCCAAAAAGTCGTTTTAAATATTGTGACCACCTATGCTTGGACGGGCTCTGCTTATGTGGTGCCAAGTGCCACAGCCAAAGCCGGAGTTTTGGCCATGACCCGCTCACTGGCCGTAGAATGGGCTAAATATGGGATGCGTTTTAACGCAATTGCTCCGGGGCCATTTCCGACCAAAGGGGCTTGGGATCGTTTGTTGCCGGGCAATCTTAAAGAACAATTTGATTTGGCTAAAAAAGTCCCCCTAAAGCGTGTTGGGGCGCATCAAGAATTAGCCAATTTGGCCGCTTATTTAGTTTCTGATTTTTCGGCGTACATCAATGGAGAAGTCATCACTATAGATGGTGGCGAATGGCTTAAAGGTGCTGGTCAATTTAATCTGCTCGAGGATATTCCGGAAGAACTATGGGATATGTTAGAGGCGATGATACGCGCAAAAAAGGGAAATTAATTCCTCAAAATAATTCATCTTCAACGGCTTAAATACCATTATTTGGGTGCCAGAACAAACGCCTTTTTGTTGACTTGTTGTTAACAAATACAATTTCGAGTGCGGTTTATAAGTTGTATTTTTAAACTTGAATAAGTGTGCTCCAAATATGGGTAAAATAATTGCCATAGCCAATCAAAAAGGAGGTGTTGGAAAAACAACAACCTCAGTAAATCTTGCCGCCTCCCTAGGTGTTTTGGAAAAAAAGGTCCTGCTTATTGACGCGGACCCTCAAGCCAATGCAACCTCTGGTCTGGGTGTGGAAGTTACCCCCTCAACCCAGGGCACTTATCAGCTTTTAGAGCATACCGCTATAGCCAAAGAGTGTATTGTTCCTACAAGTTCTCCGAACCTTTGGGTCATTCCTGCGCATATTGATTTGGTGGCCATTGAAATTGAACTTGTGGACAAAGAGGCGCGCGAGTATATGTTGCGCCAGGCGCTGCAGCCCATAAAAAATGACTATGACTTTGTGCTCATTGACTGTGCCCCTTCACTCGGCCTTTTGACTTTAAACGCCTTGACTGCCGCGGACTCGGTAATGATTCCTATACAATGCGAATACTTTGCCCTGGAAGGTCTGGGCAAGCTATTAAACACGATTAAAAGTGTCCAAAAACTCCATAACACAGAACTCGATATCGAGGGGCTACTCTTGACGATGTATGACTCGCGTTTAAGGCTATCCAATCAAGTGGTCGATGAAGTAAAAAAGCATTTTGACGAGATGGTATTTGAGACCATTATTCAACGCAATGTTCGGTTGGGGGAAGCACCGAGTTATGGCGAAAGCATTATCAGTTACGACGCGGGCAGCACCGGTGCCAATAATTATTTGAATCTCGCGCACGAACTCATTGAAAAAAACCGTTAACCAAACATGGCAAAAGCAATTAAAAAACAAGCCCTAGGTCGCGGACTCTCAGCCTTACTTAATGATGAAGGGGCTGCCCAAAGTCATGGTGGTAAATCAACAGCACAATTTGTGGCCTTAAGCCTAGATCAAATAAAGGTAAACCCCTACCAGCCTCGAACACGATTTACCGAGACGGCCCTTAAGGAACTCGAAAGTTCAATAAGAACCCTTGGCTTGATCCAACCGATCACTGTTCGCGAAACCGAATCAGGGCAATATGAACTGGTCAGTGGTGAACGACGATACCGAGCCTCTAAAAACATTGGGCTTAAAGAAATTCCGGCCTATATTCGATCGGCCAATGACCAAGAGCTCCTTGAAATGGCTTTGGTAGAAAATATTCAGCGCCAAGATCTAGACCCCATAGAGATTGCCTTAACCTATCATCGACTTTTAGAAGATGTTTCCCTTTCTATAAGTGATCTTGGGGAGCGCTTGGGCAAAGATCGCACTACAGTAACCAACTATCTTCGTCTGCTTAAACTCGACCCTTTGATTCAATCGGGCATGCGCGATGGGTTCATTACAATGGGCCATGGCCGAAGCTTAATTAATGTCGAAAACAGTACCGACCAGCTCGCACTATACGAAGAGATTTTAGACAAAAAACTTTCGGTGCGTCAAACCGAAGAACGGGTCAAAGCACTAAAAGAGGGCGCACTGAAACAGCCAAAAATGGCCAAAGGGACTTCAGAAAATGACCCGCAGTTATCGCAAAGATTTGCTATTCCCGTTTTAGTGAAAAGCAATGCCAAAGGGAGTGGAATGCTGCAAATAAAATTTAAAAACCAAAAAGAACTCGACGCGCTGCGCAAAAAACTACTTGGTGAAGATTAACCAATATATAGGCCTCCTTTTTTTGATGTTTTGGGTCTTTGGCGCAAATGTATTGGCACAGAGCAATGACCCTATTGATGAGCCAAAAACGGATGCAGTCCTTGACCAAGCGACTCAAGAAAATTCTTTATTGATTGTTGAACCTCAGGAGGACCAAATCAAAGAACCACCATACAATGCCTTGGCTCCGGCAAAAGCCGCATTTTTCTCGGCAGTACTCCCTGGACTCGGGCAAGCCTACAACAAGAAATACTGGAAAATTCCAATTGTATACGGTGGAATCGCTACCGGAGTTTACTTTTATCAGCGCAATACCGAAGATTACAATCGCTTTAGAGATGCCTACAAACGTCGTTTGGCGGGCTATCAAGACGATGAATTTCAGGGTGTTTCTGACGCGCGCTTGCGCGATGCGCAAAAAACGGCTGGACGAAATCGAGACGTGAGTTTGGCTATGGCTATTGGGGTTTATTTATTGAACATTTTAGATGCCAACGTCGATGCGCATTTGCTGCGCTATAATCTTAATGAAGACCTCACATTAAGCCCAGAATTTCTTTTTCAGTCTGACCATAGACCTAGCGTTTATGGGGTTTCATTAAATATCTCATTGCCATGAATATTGCACTTTTAGGGTATGGAAAAATGGGCCAGGTTATTGAAACCTTGGCCAAAGCGGCTGGACATAAAATTGTCTTTAAAAGTACCAGTAAATCAAGTGAAGGCCAACTTGACTTGGCCGATGTTGCCATAGAATTTTCAACCCCTGAGGCAGCAACAACAAATCTTCGTATTTGCTTTAAGTCTAAAATTCCTGTAGTGTGTGGAACTACAGCATGGCTCGATCATTGGGACGAAATGGTGGCCTTGTGCCAAAAACATGATGGAGCCCTGATCTATGCCTCTAACTTCAGTGTTGGGGTTCAAATATTTTTTGAACTCCAAAGACACTTGGCCCAAATCATGAGTCGTCACCCAGAGTACAGAATCTCCATTGAGGAGCGTCATCACCTTCATAAAAAAGATGCCCCCAGTGGCACGGCCATTAGTTTGGCCCAAATCGTAATGGAATCCACGAATTATCGCCAATGGGTGCTTGGACCCGCCAAAACAAGTGATGACTTATCCATAGAAGCGATCCGTGAACCCAATACTCCAGGAACTCATAAAGTCTATTACCAAAGTCCCATTGATGAAATCACGCTGACCCACAAAGCCCACACGCGGGAAGGTTTTGCCAGTGGTGCGCTCCTCGCCGCGCATTGGGTCATAGGCAAAACAGGAATATTTTCAATGAAAGATGTCTTACATTTGTCAGACATCAAGGACGATCAAAACAAAGAATCATGACACTTACCCAATGGTTAATTTTTTTAGGGCTCATCCATGTCGTTCACTTTTTAGGCACATGGAAAATGTACAAAGCCGCGGGCTATGCCCCTGTATTGGCTCTGATACCGATATACAACGCCTTAGTGTTGATGCGCATCATCAACAGACCACGCTGGTGGGTCATTTTGCTGTTCATCCCGATCATCAACCTGATCATGCTGCCTGTAATTTGGGTAGAAACCCTAAGGAGTTTTGGCTTTAATGAGCGCAGTCAAAATGCATACGCCATCCTTACTCTTGGGTTTTATTTATTTTATATCAATTACACCCAAACCTTAAATCACAAAAAGGAGCGTAGTCTGATGCCGCGCAGTTCCTCAGGGGAATGGATCAGCAGCATCCTCTTTGCTGTAGTGGCGGCCACTTTGGTGCATACTTATTTTATGCAGCCCTTTACCATTCCATCCTCTTCCCTAGAAAAAACACTTTTGGTTGGGGATTATTTATTTGTCAGTAAGTTTCACTACGGAGCACGCACCCCAATGACGAGTGTCTCCCTGCCCATGGTGCACGACACCATACCCTTAGTGGGCACTAAATCATATTTGAGTACCCCTCAACTCCCTTATTTTAGACTCCCCGGATTTCAAGATATCAAACGCAATGATATTGTCGTCTTTAACTGGCCAGTAGATACCTTAGTGGATATTCGTCCAGGATATATGCGCGGAAGCGTCCAAAAACCCATCGATAAAAAGTCTAATTACGTCAAGCGATGCGTTGGGCTTCCTGGAGATTCACTTTCGGTGGTTGATGGCTATGTCTATATTAATGGACAACAGAATAATTTACCCGATCGCGCAAAAATTCAATTTGTCTATGAGGTCGTTTCTAAAAAGCCTCTTATTAAGGTAGAGCGCGGCGGCCGCGTGTTTAACGAACCTAATCCTGTGATCTACGACCGATTTAAAATTTCCGACATCAGTTTTGCCGGGATGGATCAATCGACAGGCCTCATTAAACAGAGAGCCCACATGAGTGAAGCTGTGGCCAGTCAGTTAGAGTCTTTAAGCGATGTGGTGTCGGTGACCAAGATTAAAAATAGAGCCGGAAACTTCGATCGTTCTGTATTCCCGTATAGCGTAGACTATCCAAACAATAATGACTTTTTTGGCCCTATTTACATTCCAGCGGCTGGATCCACAGTGGCGATTACCCCAAAAACCCTTCCTTTTTATCGAAGAATAATTGAGGTTTATGAAGGGCGCGAATTAGGAATAAGTCAAGACATAGAGGTAAGCGGTAATGAGGTATTACTCAACGGTAACCCAATCACAGAGTACACCTTTAAAATGGACTACTACTGGCTTATGGGGGATAATCGAGATAACTCACAAGATGCGCGAAGCTGGGGTTTTGTCCCAGAAAATCACGTTATTGGTAAGCCGGTGTTTATTTGGTTGAGTTTGGACGCCAACAAGAAAGGGTTTAGTAAAATCCGTTGGGAACGCATGTTCACCACGGTAGGGGGTTCGGGTGAACCAAAATCATACCTTTCATATTTTTTAATCGCCTTAGCGGGCTACTATGGTTGGGACTTTTGGCGTAAACGCAAGAAAAAGAAATAATCCTAAGGAGCACTGTATACTGATTTTCTCTTGGATCTTTTTATTCCTACATATTTCCCTGACGTACTGCATTTTGCGGCCCTAGTGCGCAGTAAAAATGTGATCTTTGAGGTCTGTGATAATTACCAAAAGCAAACTCAGCGCAACCGCACTTATATAGCCCATGCCCAAGGCGTTTTACCTTTGATTGTTCCGATCAAACATAAAACCACCGGGCAGCGCCTGAAATCACATGAAGTAGAAAGTGAACATGCCTTTGGTTGGGCAACAAATCATTGGAAATCAATTCAAACCGCTTACAGAACCGCCCCATTTTTTGAATTTTATGAAGATGAGCTTGCGGACTTATTTTCTTCAGAATCAATTACCCTTCAAGCCCATAATTTGCAAATTATCGAACGATTAATGGAACTCATTGGTGCGGATTTAAACTATACCCGTACCGCGTCCTACCAAAATAATTTTTCAGGAAATGATTGGCGCTATTTCGGAGATAAAAAACACAACAGAAATGTAAATTTCCCGCACTATATCCAAGTTTTTGAAAGTTATAATGGGTTTATTCCCAATTGCTCCGTTTTAGATGCATTGTTTAATTTGGGGCCACAAACCCTGGATTATCTTCAGGATCTGTCCTTACCTTCAAATAAGCACTAAGCCATAATTATCGTTTGAAACGAGCCATTATAGGTAAATGATCTGAGCGCGATTCTTCTATCGTCTCAAAATCTAAAACTTCTAAGCTAGGGTCCGAAAAAATAAAATCAATACGCAGCGGTAAGCGATTAAAATGATAGGTTGCCCCAAGGCCATGTCCTTGTTTTTGGAAGGCGTCTTCGTACTGAGCCGTAATTTGGTTGTACGCATAGGAGAAGGCCGTATTGTTAAAATCTCCCGCCAAAATTTTGGGATATTTCGCGGTATTCATATGACTCAATAAAACCTCAATTTGCTCCTGCTGTTTAACAAAAGTGGTTGAGATTCTGTTTTTTATTTTCTCTGCTCCACCTTGATTCACAAAATTCTCTGTGGGATTGATGCCGATGGATTGCAAATGTGCATTATAAACTCTGATCGTATCTCCCTCCACCAATAGATCCGCATAAATCACATTATTTGCTGTGTCTTGAAAATCTAAACTCCCCCTGTTTATCATCGGATATTGCGACATAATCGCCTGTCCCATTAATTTGAATGGCGGGTTAAAATAAATATATTGATGTGGGTAGGCTTTAAAATCTACAGGGTGTGTAGCGGTGTATTCTTGTAGACAAATGATCTCAGGGGCTTGTCGATCAATTAAAAGTTCATATTCCTGGGCGATGCTTCCCTGCTCTAGATCAGCCGCGTATTTATCAAATAAATGAACATTGTGCGATAGAACATCCATGGTATGTTCAGAAACTTCTTGAACATTTTTACGCCCAAGCACAAAGGGACCAAAATAAATATGCGCTATGATCAGGAGCGTAGCAGAAAGAAAAAATCTTGGATCCCAGCGCACTAACCAATACACTGCAAAGGCCGCATTGACGCCAATAATTGGTAATGTGAGTAGACTAAGTAGGGATAAAACCGGAAACTTTACAGGGGCTACTAAAGGCACAAAAAACGACAGCAACAAAAGGACTAAGGCTAAAATATTGATGCCGAAAAGAAATTTGCGTGTCATGGAAACTTCATTTTGGTCTAATTACGCCCAGATTTAAATAGAAAATCTTTTTCCTCTTTGGTAAGGCTCTCATAACCACTCTGCCCTATCTTATCCAAAATGGCATCTATTTTATCTTGGTCAGAGCCTTTGGCTGGCCTATTGGAGCGATTTTTTCTTGATTGTGAAGCACTTCTTCGATTGGCTGAGCGGCTTTTTTTCGATGTGTCGGACCAAAGTGTGACCAAACGATCCATTAACCGATCAAACCACAGCCCGATATCGCGACCGGCTTGCAGATTACGGGCATAATAATAACCAAAAGCAGCACCCCCTAAATGCGCAATCAACCCTCCTGCATTGTTCATTTCTGGCAGACGAATCAAATCCCACAAAACCATAAACGCAGCAAGCTGCCAAAGTTTGAGGTTAAAGAAAAAAATACGAACTGGGGCGTAAGGGCTATATAGTGCGGCAAAGGCCATGATCGCCATGACCGCCCCAGAGGCCCCAACGAGTTGTCCACTTGGTGCGCCAAGAAAAGCGGGGAATATGTTGTAAGAGATCAAATAAACCAAGCCCGCAACAATACCCCCGAGCAAATACAAAGTTAAAAATCGACGCTCCGAAAAAAGGTTTAACACAAAGCGACCAAAAAAGGACAACCAGATCATGTTAAACAACAAATGAAAAAAACCGGAGTGCAAAAAACTATAGGTCAGCAAACTCCAGGGCTGCCCTATAAACCGAAGGAGATCATCAGGCAAGGCAAACCAAGAATAAAAACTACTGCGGGACCAACCCATTAACGCCGCTCCAATACTCAATACCAAAAATACAAGCCCATTGAGGACCATTATTTTGGTCATGACATCTTGCCGTTTAAATAGACTCCACAAATTCTCGTTTGGCCCCATAATCAATACCAGCGCTTATCGTTAAAACTATTTTTTCTCCAATAATAAGCCATGATAAAGCCAAAAAGTGCCCCGCCTAAATGCGCCCAGTTCGCAATGTTTTGTCCAAATAAGGACGAGCCTGTAAGACCCGAAAACAAATCAAGGGCTAATAAAATGGGGATAAAGTACTTGGCTTTGATCGGAAATGGCACAAAAATTAACATCAATTCTACATTAGGGTAGAGCATCCCAAAGGCAACCAGGATCCCATAAATCGCGCCGGATGCCCCTACAGCAGGTGTATTGTAGGCGGTAAAAAGTTGTTGATCCATCCCTGGTCCCATGTCAGGAATAACGCGATATGAACCCGGCGTTAACGTATTGTTGAGCAACTCCCCTACTTCTTGAGCAGTCATACCCATCGACATTAGGGTTTCTATGCCCTGAGATACGTAATACCAATTCACCAATGAATGAATCAGCGCTGCCCCGAGTCCCGCAGAAAAATAAAAAAATAAAAATTTGCTCCGTCCCCATTGCGCTTCAAGTGGTGCGCCAAAGGCCCAAAGAGCATACATATTAAACAACAAATGCATCCAACCGCCATGCATAAACATATGGGTCAGAGGCTGCCAGTAGGAAAACTGAGGATTGTCAAAATAATAAAGCGAAAAAATTTGATAAATAGCATCGCCAGACACCAGTGTTCCGAGAAAAAACAGGACATTACTGATGACTAAAACCTTTATCGTTTCTGAAATTTGTCGCATTAGATGAATTTTTGTTCTAAATCCTGTGTATCCAGGGTAATAAACGTTCGCCGCTGATTCGGAGAACGATCAGGCTCCTTGCAAGCAAAGAGTTCATTGATTAAATCCCGCTGCTCTTGCACCGTTAATTTTTGTCCAGATTTAATCGCCATTTTTGCCGCCAAAGAACGTGCCAAAATATCCATTGAACTAAAGCCGTCATT
>RFXU01000005.1 GCA_009921505.1 Flavobacteriaceae bacterium | reverse complement strand
ACCTTTGACTATGTTTACGAAGCCTTGGGTATTAACTCAGAAGAAGAGGCCCCCTTTAAATCAAATGCTTAAATCGGCCCCGGAGAACTATGAGCAAGGTCTTTAAGTCTATTTTGAATACCATCCCAAGACCCTGGCTTATTTCAATGAGTTTATGGGTGCGTCCACTTCTTGATATTTACTGGCGTGGGCATCGCTTTACCGATCCGATAAATGGAAAATCATATCGCAGGTTTTTACCCTATGGTTATGAACATATGCGCTCAAATGTTCTTTCGCCAGGAACCTTATCTTTAGAACGGCATCGCCTTTGCTGGTTGTACCTAAAGGAGCATACAGAGCTTTTTACAAAAAACCTAAAAGTCTTGCACTTCGCTCCGGAGCAGGCCTTTTACCCTAGATTTCGCCGCTTAAAAAATATTGAATACACAACCACGGACTTAAATTCACCCTTGGCCGATGTTCATGCAGACATTTGTGCGCTACCTTTTGACAATAGCCAATACGATATGATTATTTGCAATCATGTATTGGAACACATCCCGGACGACCTGCGCGCTATGAGTGAAATTTATCGTGTGCTTAAACCCGGAGGATTGGCCATATTACAAGTTCCCTATGAGGCCCATCGCGAGACTACTTTTCAAGACGACAGTATCACAGATCCAAAGCAGCGCGCTGAGATTTTCGGTCAATACGATCACGTGCGGGTTTATGGAATGGATTATTTTGATCGTTTGCGCAGTGTTGGTTTTCGGGTAGAGGCCTTTGATATTGCCAACGAACTCGATTTAGCGCAAATTCATCGCTATGGTTTAGCGCCAGGGGAGTTGATTCCACTCGCCTTTAAAGATTGAGCCCTCTTGGGTCGGCATGTTTCGAGTAAATCAAGAAGGTTCAGTTTAATTTCCCTTTTACCTGAACTGTGTTAATAAATTTGGTGACGCATACCACTTGGCCTGATTTTGTGCATCATGGTACGTATAGTAAACGATAAGTTCGGGGCGCTCTTGGATTAAATTCCGTGCACGTTCCAAGCCCATTGCCATAATCGCTGTGGCATAGGCATCCGCTTCTGCACAGGTCGATGCCCATACACTTGCACTGGTAATGGCGTTTTGCTCTGCCCGACAGTTTAACGGATTGATTGTATGGACAAATTTACGGCCCGAAACCGTATCAAGCCTGAATTTTCGGTAATTACCCGAGGAAGCAAGACTTTGGTTTTGAATCGCTAATACCTTATCAATACTTCGACCTTCTTGGGTAACTTCAGGCGATTCTATGCCAATGATCCAGGGTTTATTCTTTTCTCGATTTTTACCCTTTGCACGAATTTCTCCGCCAACCTCAACCAAATAATCTGTGATTCCTATTTGTTCTAAATGGCGCCCTATAACATCAATGCCGTACCCCTTGCCAATGGCATTAAAATCCAAATAAACGCCGTCGGCTTTATCAACAACATCGGTCTTTGGACGGATTGAAACTAAGTCGAGCCCTACAAATTGACAAAGACTATCCAAAACATGATCGCTAGGTATATTAGTAAACCTCTGCGGGCCAAAACCTAGGGCATTGCCTATAGCACCCACGGTTGGGTCAAAAAAACCAAAAGTCGCCTTATTGACCTCTCGCGATAGACTTAATACTTCTTTAAAATAAAGATCAGCTACAACTCCGGTATCTCCTTGATTAATGCGCGAAATGATACTCTGTGGATCATAAGTGCTTATAGAGGCATTTACCTGATCAACGAGGCGATTTACTTGACTCTGAAGTTCAGTACTCTCCAGATCACTATAACATTTGATAGTGTAGGTGGTCCCGAAGGCATTGCCATATAACACTCTTAAATCTTCTCTGGGACCGCACCCAAAAATAAGGAGTGGCCCAATGAGTAAAACAAAAAATCTTAAACCAGCCATTTTAATCCTGAATATACTTGTGTGTAAGCCTCATCTTTTCGAGGAGGTTGACCATAATCACTGCCATGCCCCAATCCCACACCAGCATAAGCCAATTTGGCCTCATGCGCCTTTGCGTGGTCTACCATCTTGTCTCTTAAAACTTCATCCAGAAGGGCAGGATCATCGGGATACCGCACTGCACGAACCAATACAAAGTGAATGATCTTATCCTTTAGGGCAACAAACTGAGGGTTTTTCTTAAGATCCGAATTAACCCCTAAAAACTCATAACCCTGCTCTTTGAGCTCTTCACCCACGATATTCATGGCCAAATAATGCATCTCTTGTTGGGTCAGTTCCATAATAAATCAGTTCATTTAAAATTAAAAAAAAGACCAGCGTGCTGGTCTTTTTCTAATTTATCCTCCGAAATCATCGAAGCGTATATTTTCATCTGGGATACCAAAATCTTCTCCCATTTTTTGAACCGCTTGGTTCATAAGCGGTGGGCCACAGAAATATAATTCAATATCCTCTGGAGATTCATGATGATTCAAGTAATTATCGATCACCACTTGGTGAATGAATCCAACAAATCCGTCTCCCTCTTTATCGTGAATATCCTTTTTAACTTTCCAATTGTCTTCTGGAAGGGGTTCTGATAAAGCGAGGAAAAATTTGAAATTCTCAAACTCATTCTCCAACTGCTGGAAATGATCAAGATAAAACAACTCACGCTTAGAACGACCACCATACCAGTAAGTCACTGTTCGTCCAGTTTTAAGGGTTTTGAATAAATGATATAGATGCGAACGCATTGGTGCCATTCCGGCTCCTCCACCGACATAAAGCATCTCTGCCTGGGACTCATTGATAAAGAACTCACCATAAGGTCCTGAAATGGTTACTTTATCCCCCTGTTTTTGAGCAAAAATATAAGACGATGCAATTCCAGGATTCACATCCATCCATCCATTTTTTGCACGATCCCATGGTGGGGTGGCAATACGTACGTTAAGCATAATTTCTCTTCCTTCCGCGGGATAAGAAGCCATAGAATAAGCGCGCTCCACGCTTTCCGTGTTCTTCATCACAAGGGGCCAAAGACCAAACTTGTCCCATTCTGCTTGAAATTTATCAGGAGTTTCATGCTCTTCTGGGTGCGCCGTAATGTCGATATCCGAATACTTAATTTCACATGGTGGTATTTCAATTTGAATATACCCCCCTGCTTTATAATTCATATCTTCTGGAATCTCAACAACAAATTCTTTAATAAAAGACGCCACATTATAGTTACGCACTACCGTAGCCTCCCATTTTTTAATTCCAAAAATTTCTTCTGGAATCTGAATGGACATGTTTTGCTTCACTTTAACTTGACACGCCAAACGGGCTCCATGTTGGAGCTCCTTACGGGTAAAATGAGGTGTTTCAGTAGGCAAGGCTTCCCCTCCTCCTTCAAGGACATGGCACTCACATTGAATACAGGTACCTCCACCACCACAAGCGGACGGTAAAAACACTTTTTGATTTCCTAGGGTAGACAATAAGGTCCCTCCTGAGGCCACTTCTATTTTTCTTTCCCCATTAATGGTGATGGTCACCGGTCCTGAAGGCGATAATTTTTCTTTGGTAAACAACAGCAGCGCAACAAGCAATAGGATTAATACCAAAAATGCGGCAACTGTCGCTAAAATAACTCCAAGTGTACTGGCTAAGATCATCTTATTCTATCGTTTCATTTACTTCCGATTCGGTCTCTTGGGACACCACCTCAGAAGCTTCTGTGTTAGACATTTCATTTACGGGCATTTCTACAGAGGCCACCTCAACGTCTTGAGCGGCATCATCACCTCCGGTGAGCATTCCTCCAAAACTCATAAACCCAATGGCCATAAGTCCGGTTATGATAAACGTAATTCCTAAACCGCGCAATGGCGCTGGAACATTTGAATAACGGATTTTTTCACGAATTGCGGCAATAGCCAAAATGGCTAAAAACCATCCAATACCTGAGCTAAATCCATAGTTAAGCGCTAGACCTAGGGTCTCAATTTCTCGAGATTGCATAAATAGTGACCCTCCAAGAATCGCACAGTTTACTGCAATAAGCGGTAAGAAAATCCCCAAGGAGTTATACAAAGAAGGAGAAAATTTCTCCACTACGATCTCTACGAGCTGCACCATGGTCGCAATAGTCGCGATAAATAAAATAAAGGACAAAAAGCTCAAATCATAGTCCGCATATTCAGGACCTAACCAAACCAGTGCCCCGCGTTGCAGGATGTATTGATCTAATAGCCAGTTAAGGGGTACGGTCACGGTCAACACAAAAATAACTGCCGCTCCCAATCCGACTGCCGTACTTACCTTTTTGGATACTGCCAAATAAGAACACATCCCAAGGAAGTAGGCAAACACCATGTTGTCTACAAAAATCGACTTAAAAAATAATTCTAAATGTTCCATATATCTTTTGATTTTGATCAGGACGAGCCCCAATCAACAGGCTATATTTTATAGTTCTTCGATCAATTCTTTATTGCGTGAACGCTGCACCCAAATGATAATACCCACCACGATAAGCGCCATTGGAGGCAATACCATAAATCCATTGTTTTCGTACCCCAAGGCATAAAGCCCAGTTTTTTCAACAGAATCTCCGAGGACCTTAAAACCAAATAGGGTCCCAGAGCCTAATAATTCTCTGAAAAACCCAACGATAATCAAAATGATTCCATACCCCAAAGCATTTCCTACTCCGTCCAAAAATGAACGCCATGGGCCATTCCCCAAGGCAAAAGCTTCAAAGCGCCCCATGATGATACAGTTGGTAATGATCAGTCCAATAAATACCGAGAGTTCTTTGCTTAACTCATAGGCAAAGGCCTTGAGCACTAAGTCTACAATAATTACCAAAGTCGCCACAACAATAAGCTGAACGATAATTCGAATTTTGGAAGGGATGATATTACGCATAAGCGAAATCACTACATTACCCATGCCCAGTACAAAAATTACCGATAACGCCATTACAATAGAAGGCTTCAATTGGGCCGTAATCGCCAATGCAGAACAGATACCGAGTACCTGAATCGTAATTGGGTTGTTGTCCGCAAGCGGATCAAAAATCAGTTTAGAATCTTTTTTAGAGAGCAGTCCCATAAGATTTTAGTTTAATGTTTTAAAGTAAGGCACGTACAAGCGAATGTCTTTTTTGAGCATGGCCGACAGACCATCTCCGGTAATAGTAGCACCCGCTAAGGCATCAACTTCTTGATCTTTCTTATTGCCATTTTTAGGATCATTGTTTCCTTTAGCTACAGTAATCGGGGCGAATTGTCCATCGACAAGAAATCCTTCTCCTTGGAAATCGTCCATAAAATAACGTTGCTTGATCTCCGCACCAAGCCCTGGTGTTTCTCCTTTATGATCAAAATAAACCCCTTGGATTACCATATCCTTATCCATAGCAACGAAACCCCATATCGCATCCCAAAGGCCTTTTCCTCTCACAGGCACCACATAGACATCCTTGCCATCGACTTGACCTTGAAACAAAGGCAAACGTCTTTTGTAATCAGGATCTGCAGCTTTAGTGGCTTCCTTTTTTATATCAATCAAAAATGCCTCATCATCCTCGATCACCTCATCGCCTTGGAGAACGACCTGACGGGTGATGTATTTTTGGAATTCACCCTCTACTTCTGTCGTGGGAATAAATACGACGTCATTGGCGCCTGTATTTTTATTAATTCCCATAGCATAGAGAATGTTCTGCTGCTTTTCAAATCGCTCATTTGCCTCGATTTGTGGTCGGAACAACATAAATAGACCGGCCAGAATAGAGCCCACAATCACCACCATGACGATGGCAAAAATTACGGTATAACTGTTTTTTTCTGTGTTGATCGCCATCTTATGCGTTTTTAACTTTTAAACGATTCATTCTTCTTTTAATATTGGCTTGAATCACATAATGATCAATGGTCGGTGCGAATACGTTCATCAACAAGATGGCCAAAAAGACCCCTTCTGGATAGGCCGGATTGAAGACTCGGATCAATACCGAAATAAAACCAATCAAAAATCCATAAATCCATTTGCCTCTGTTGGTTTGAGACGCCGTTACCGGATCTGTAGCCATGTATACAATACCAAACGCTAAGCCGCCAATGATTAAATGAACCCAAAATGGAGTGCTCATAAGACTATAAAACTTGCTTGAACTATCGATCCATCCCGCATCCACAACTCCGTTAAACATCATTCCCATGACCAGGGCTCCGATCACTGCAGAAAGCATAATGCGCCAGCTTCCGATTTTAGTAAAGACCAAAAATAAACCGCCAATTAAAATAAGTATGGTGGAGGTCTCCCCAACAGATCCTGGTATGAATCCTAAGAACATATCCCAAAGATCATAGCTCACGGTTTTGTTTTGCGCCAAGGTTCCTAAAATGGTTTCACCAGAAATAGAATCTAATTCAAGTCCTGAGGCAATTTGACTCGCACGTTCTTGAGCTCCAGCGACCCATACTTTGTCCCCACTCATCCATGTAGGATAGGCAAAAAACAAAAATGCACGAATCGTAAGCGCAGGATTCAAAATATTCATTCCGGTTCCACCGAAGACTTCCTTTCCAATTACGACGCCAAATACGACCGCTACAGACAACATCCATAACGGAATATCTACGGGAACAATAAGTGGCACAAGCATCCCTGTAACCAAATAACCTTCTTCAACTTCATGGCCTTTGATTACAGCAAAAATAAATTCAACGGTCAATCCCACTATATAGGATACGGCCACTAAAGGCAATACTTTCCAGGCGCCAAAAACCAAATTATCCCAGTTCCAAAATGCGGTGCTGAAAAAATCACCGGCAGCGGCAACGCCTTCACCAATGGCTATGTTATGTTGGTAACCGGCATTGAATATACCAAAGATTAAACAGGGTACCAGAGCCATAATCACTGTGTTCATGGTACGCTTCAAATCATCAGCCCCTTTAATGTGGGTACCCCCATGTGTCGTCTCATTTGGGGCATATAAAAAGGTATGAATGGCATTAAAGGCAGGCGCCATTTTTTGCCCTTTGTACTTTTCTTTTAAATTGTGTAAGGTTTCTTTCAGTGCCATAGTTATCCTATTTCATTATACATGAGATCCAGTCCTTCTCGAATAATGCGCTGGTGTGGTTGTTTCGATACACAAACAAATTCAGTTAAAGCAAAATCTTCAGGAGCCAATTCATACATACCAAGGGCTTCCATTTGGTCCAAATCTTTAACCATACATGCTTTGAGGGTTTGCAGTGGATAAATATCCATCGGGAATACTTCTTCGTAATTCCCAGTGACTACAAAGGCTCTATGCTCTCCGTTCGTGTTTGTAGTGAGGGCATATTTTTTCTTGGGTTGTAACCATGAAAATGTCAAGGCTCTTGTGGTAGAGACTTTATCAAATACAGGTTTGTTCCACCCAAAAAACTCGTAATCATCTCCTTCTGGAATGACACAAATGGTATTGTCGTAATAGCCCATATATCCGTCATGACCGATAGTTCCACCAGTAAGCACATCGCCTGAAATGACTCGAGAGTGCGCTTCAGCTAATTGGGCCTCTTGAATCAAGGGCGCTACAGCAGAACCAATTTTGGCCGTATAGTATTGGGGGGCACCTAACGAAGAACCCGCCAAAGCGACAACGCGCTCAGCGTTAAATTTACCGGTGCGCAATAGTTCACCCATCACGACTAAGTCCTGTGCAGAAACGGTCCAAACCACTTCACCTTTATTCACAGGGTTAATCTGTGCGATTTGTACCCCAACATTTCCTGCCGGATGCGGTCCAGAAACATTGTGGACAATACAATCTTTCATGAAGCGAAGTGGAGAATTGCTGTCTTGGCCGACGCCAACATGAACAGAACCTGTAGTGAGTTTACTCAAGGCTGTAATGGCCAATTGTAAATCATCTTCTTTTCCGATTAAAGCAAAATCTAAATCTGCGGCCAAAGGCGCTGTGGTATATCCTGAGATAAAAATCGCTTTTGGCGTTTTGTTTGTTCGGGCGATTATGTGATACGGCCTTTGCATGATGAAAGGCCAACAACCGCTGGCCAACAAATGCGCCTTGATGGCTTCTGCGTCAGCCTTCTCGACATCAAAAGGTTGATGTGCCAAAAACTCATCCTTAACATCGGCCTCAATGGTCAATTGGGTGATTACCCGCTTTGGACCCCGCTCGACGCTTTTAAGCGTCCCACTCACGGGACTCACAAAGGTCACTGACTCTTGATTTTTGTCGTAAAATAGAACTTCGCCAGCTTTGATTTTGGCGCCTTCTTTTACAGTAAGTTTCGGAGTAACGAGGTGAAAGTTTTCAGGTCTTAAAGCAAACACTTTTGCGCGAGGCGCCTTTGAAAGTGTCTTTTCCGCTTCACCTTTTAAATTGATATTAAGACCCTTTTTAATCTTAATGTCTCTGGACATAGATGTAGTATTAGCGTTCTTTTTTTGGTGCCTCGATCGCAAAAAAGAGCGATTTTGGGACTGCAAATTTAGAAATTAAAAGCCGCTTTCCATAATAATCCTAGATAAATTTAAGGAGGTTTAAAAGCCCCGCAATTTGACCCGAATTCAACTGTAGATTTTTAGCTATATTAGAGAAATTTTTGATCTATGTGTCGCGTTTATCTTATGCTTCTGGGGGTCTTTAGTCTGGGCGTAATTCAAGCTCAAACTTTAGAAAAAACCGAACCTCTGTACATAAAATCCATACAGTTTCAAGGCGGAAGCCAGCAGGCGCAATTACCCGTGGTAAAATTGGGAGAATCGATCAGGCTGAGCTTTGACGATTTAAGGGGAACAGAAGAAGATTTTTACTATCAAATCACGCATCACGACTTTGATTGGTCGCCAAGCGATCTCTCCAAAGGGGAATACCTAGACGGATTTGATGACGTTCGTATCGAACAATATCTCAATTCATTAAATAGCCTACAACTCTACTCCCACTACGAAGTGCGTTTTCCCAATCGCGAAACACGGGGGTTTAAAAAGAGTGGCAATTACATGATTCATCTATATGATGATGACGGCAATTTGATATTTACACGAAAATTCATGATTGTGGAAGAACAAGTTGGTGTGGGCGTTTCCGTAAAACGTTCACGGGACTTGCGATATATCAATGAAAAACAAGCGGTTCAATTTACCGTTTACCCCAATGACCTTTTGCTGATCAATCCAAACGAGTCCGTCAAAACGGTTATCATACAAAACAACAATCTACATCGGGTTATTGACAACCTCATCCCGCAATATACCATGGGGCGAGATTTGATTTATCGTTACGATAAAGAAGCCTCATTTTGGGGAGGCAATGAGTTCCTTAATTTTGACAGCAAGGAAGCCCGGGTGGCTAATGTAGGCATTAGGCGCGTTGAACTCAACGAAGTCTTTGAACATTATTTATACACACAAAATCCGCGCGCCGAACGTCCCTATACATTTAATCCGGATGTCAATGGAAATTTCGTCATTCGCGCTTTGGGCACAAATAATTCGAGTATTGAGGCGGAATATATATTGACCCATTTTTCATTGAGGTATACTCCTGAAGAAAACCAGCGTGTTTTTGTCTATGGAAATTTTAATAATTACGCCACGCAAGAAACCAATGAATTGTATTACAACCCGGATTCAGGGCTCATGGAGACCATATTGTTCTTAAAGCAAGGATTTTACAACTATACTTTTGCCAGCCAAATTGATGATGGCCCAATCGATTTAGGGCGTATCAACGGAAATTATTGGGAAACAGAAAACGATTACACGGTACTGGTCTATTACAAAGGTCCGGGAGAACGCTATGATCGACTCATCGGCTGGGGCCGTGGAAATTCTACGAGCATCACAAACAACTAAGATCACGGACTTTTAACTAATTCACCTATTATTTTTTTATCATTTTGGCCTGGCCCTTAGGGCAACTGGTCTTGGGTATGGGCAGTATTTTTTGTACCTTTGCCCCGTGCATAACGCACAAAAACTCATCACAATTAATACCCAAAACAATCATGGATAAAGGTGTTTTTTCCGTACCAAAACCACATAACGAACCTGTAAAATCATATGCGCCTGGCACGCCTGAACGCGCAGCTGTTCTTGCCGCATATACTCAGATGTATCACCAGACCACAGAAGTCCCTTTGTACATCAACGGCCAAGAGGTTCGCACGGGAAACACGCAGTCCATGAATCCACCACATGACCACCAACACGCTCTTGGGGTTTTTCACAAAGCCTCTAAAGCTGAAGTGCAAAAGGCCATAGACACTGCTTTGTCCGCTCGAGAAAAATGGGCACAAACTCCCTGGGAACAAAGAGCGGCTATATTTTTACGCGCTGCCGAACTCATCGCTGGACCTTATCGCGCTCGTATCAATGCGGCCACAATGCTGGCTCAATCCAAAACGGTTCATCAAGCCGAGATCGATGCAGCATGTGAGTTTATTGACTTTCTGCGTTTTAATGTGGCGTACATGACTGAAATGTATCAAGAGCAGCCTCATTCCACAGCCGAGACTTGGAATCGATTAGAATATCGTCCCTTAGAAGGATTCGTATATGCCATCACCCCGTTTAACTTTACAGCAATAGCCGGCAATCTGCCTTCTAGCGCAGCACTCATGGGAAATGTCGTTATCTGGAAACCCAGTGATGCACAAGTCTATTCGGCACAAGTCGTTCTTGAAGTGTTTAAGGAAGCAGGAGTCCCTGCGGGAGTCATTAATATGATTATGGGGGATCCGGTAATGATCACCGAAGAAATATTGAGCCATCCCGATTTCAGTGGACTTCATTTTACGGGCTCAACTGATGTATTTAAAAATTTATGGCAGAAAATTGGACACAATATCCACAAGTATAAAACTTATCCAAGAATTGTCGGAGAGACCGGCGGAAAAGACTTTATTGTCGCCCATCCCTCAGCCGATGTTGACGGACTAGTTACCGCAATTATTCGAGGAGCTTTTGAGTTTCAAGGTCAAAAATGTAGTGCTGCCAGTCGCTGTTACATCCCAGAAAGTCTCTGGGCGGTGGTGGCGCAAAAGCTCACTCAAGAATTACAAACCATCAAGCAAGGCTCACCGGAAGATCCGCAAAACTTCATGACTGCGGTCATTCACGAGGGATCCTTTGATAAATTGGCTCATTATATCGATCAGGCCAAAAAGGACCAAGACGCAGAAATTATTTTTGGCGGTGGATACGACAAGAGTAAAGGTTATTTTATTGAACCTACGGTAATCAAAACGGACAACCCTCACTACAAAACAATGGAAACCGAGCTTTTCGGTCCTGTTTTGACCATTTATGTTTATCAAGACCAGGATTGGACACAAACCTTAGAATTGGTTGACCAAACCAGTGATTACGCTTTAACAGGAGCGGTGTTTAGTCAAGATCGTTACGCCCTAGATCAGGCCGTCGTCGCGCTGGAAAATAGCGCGGGGAATTTCTACATTAACGATAAACCTACCGGGGCCGTAGTGGGACAACAGCCTTTTGGTGGCGCTAGAGCGAGTGGTACCAATGACAAAGCGGGTAGTAAATTAAACCTATATCGCTGGGTGTCTCCAAGAACAGTTAAAGAACAACTCGTGGTGGCCAAAAACTATCGATACCCATTCATGGATTAACACTTATCGATAATCTATTGGGGTAAAAATGCCCTTGTGGGCTTTTGGCCTGTGAATTATGCTTGAATGCTGAGTTACTCGTAAATTACGGTTTCCTCTAAGGCCGCATGCTGCGTATTAACGGCGAGGTTATTTTGATCAACCACCATAACCACCAATTGGAGCTGGTCAATGGCAAAATCTTCTGGGATCGTGTAACTGATTTGTGTGTTGTAGTCGGTCAAAGCATTTAGCGCTGGTATCGGGTCACCAATAGCATCGGTTAGGGCCGCACGCAAAACGTGTTTTTGTTCAAAATCTACCATGGGATTGCCTAATCCGAAATAAGGACTGCTTTGATCGTTGTCATAATAATTGGTTTGATCGCGCAGGAGTCCATCTTCGGTTAAATAAACGACTAATTTGTGATCGGACAACGCCTCTTCTGAAGCGATCGATACATTGACACTCAATGCACGTCCGTTGAGACTAGAGGTCAAACCAATGGCTACTGGAGAATCAATTCCTGCAAGACTCAAAACATCGGGCGTTGGAAATTCTGGAGGAGTTCCCAATCCCCAGACAATCGTTCGATCAATTCGTGCTCGAGGAGAACCTGATGGCACCCCTAAGCCTTCTCGAATGTCCGGTTCGATCGCTAATGATAAATCGTCACCATTGTGCAAGGCCACAATTGATATATGATCTGTAAGCCCTTGAACTGCATCAACAGCTGCAGACACTGCGGGACAATAACCACACCAGGTGCCCGTATAATCCTCTACAAGAACGTTTTTAGTAGGTATGACTACAGAAAAACTCCCTGTATCCGTAGTTGACAAGGTGCCTTGCTCCTCATATTCAGCATAAACTGAAAATACTCCCTCTTGATCGGCACTATAAGTATTGCCCACTATTGGACTGCCATCGACATAAAAAGTAATATTGTCCACAATTTCATTGGATTCCTCGTCAAAAACCTGAAAGGTAATTTCTTGATTGCGCAAAGAAGCTGCCCTGTAGGTTAAACCGATATTAATCGGCTCTACTGTGTTGGTGTTAAAGCTAGAAAAATCCTCCTTTTCACTGCATGCAGAAAACAAAACTACTCCCAAAGAATACAAAAGGACATTGCGAAAATTTGAAGACATTGATCGATAAATTTAGGTTACTGATTGTTTGCTAAAATAGCCAAAAATTATATGCCTACTAAGAGAATTTTTTTTAAGCATTCAAAGACTTGGCGCAAAATCAATGAATACGGCAAAAATTTCATTAATATTGTTACCAAACTTAATCAAAAGACGTCCATTTTTATGAAAAATCTAATTCTCGGTTTGCTCCTATTTACCGGTGGTACTTTATTGGCGCAGGATTCCCTTCCTGACATTGCATTAGAAACACTCGACGGGCAAAGCACTTCTTTGGTAAAGGAAGCCAGTCAATCTCCACTGACTATTATATCCCTTTGGGCGACCTGGTGTGTCCCCTGTATCAAAGAACTCGATGCAATCAGTGAAATTTATACCGATTGGCAAGAGGAAACCAATGTATCGTTAATTGCGGTTTCGATTGATGATGCCCGCACTGTGCGTCGTGTCCGCCCGATGATTAACGGAAAAGGATGGGACTACAATATCTTATTAGATACAAATAATGATGTTAAAAGAGCCCTTGGTGCTGCAACTGTGCCCTTGACCGTCTTGGTCAAAAATGGGCAAATTATCTATCGCCATTCTGGTTATGCACCAGGAGCCGAGCTAGAGCTTTACGAGCAGATTTTGGCTAACGCAGAATAATCTTTATTTATATTTTGATGAAAAAATTACTTTACGCCAGTTGTTTTTTGGCCCTGACACCACTTTGGGGGCAAAACAATCAAGGATATCTTTATGGGGGATATGAATCAAACAGCCAATGGCTGCTTGACGATACTGAGTTAAAACTCTCAGATACCGACCCGGGGTTTCTCGCCCCAGAAGACGCTTTTCGCTCCAATAATTACTTACAACTCAATTATAATATTGGTGATTTTACCGCGGGGGTGCAATACGAAAGTTACCTCCCCTCGGCCCTACTGGGATACAGTCCAACTTTTGACAACAATAACGGAATTGCCTATTACTTTTTAAATGCCAAACTCCAAGACCTGGATATTACTGCCGGGTATTTCTACGAACAATTTGGTAGTGGATTAATTTTACGCAGTTGGGAAGATCGTCAATTAGGGATCAATTCTGCGATTCAAGGGGCTCGCGTTAAATATAACTTGAACAGTTTTGTTTCATTTACTGCTTTAGTGGGACAACAACGCAATGGGTTTGAGCTCACCGAAGGCGTCATTAATGGATATGACCTCAACTATGACCTAGGGCAACAATTAAATTTCTCCCGTGGAGATTTAAGATTTGGTGCCAGTTATGTGAGTCGCTATCAAGAAAGAGGGACAAATGACCAAATCCCGAGTAATGTAGGTGCCCTATCCGGACGCATGGATTGGCGTTTTGGCGGTTTATACGGAAATATTGAGGCCATCAAAAAGGATCCTGATGTGATTGCTAATGAAGGACAGCTTGTTTCGAACCGACTTTATGACGGTACGGCGCTTCAAGCCAATTTGGGCTATTCTCAAAAAGGATTAGGGGCCAGTACAACCTTCAGACGCTTGGAAAATTTTAATTTTTACGCCGACCGTCTTGCTGAGGGCAATCAATTCAATCAGCAGCTCATTTCTTACACGCCGGCACTGACCAAACAACAGGATTACCTTTTGACCAATATCTACGTATACAATGCCCAACCAAGGCTTATTACCGATCCACTCGATCAGCGAGCAGGTGAGGTAGGGTTTCAGTCTGATGTCTATTTCTCCTTTCCTAAAGAGAGTACTCTTGGTAAGTTAGGCACTAAAGTAGCCGCTAACTTTTCTTATTGGGCCGGTCTCGAGGCTACTTTTTATGACGACCAATCGTATGATGTAGAATTTATTGGCTCAGGGGATCGCTATTTCAGAGACATTAATGCTGAAATAAAGAACCGATGGAACAAGAACTTAAACACTGTTTTGACTTATCAAAATGTCATCGCGGATAAAGGAGTTGTATTAGGGGGACCACTAGGCAGTCAAGGTGATATCAAAGCATCGATCATCGTCGCAGAGGGAACCTATAAATTAGGAAGCGGCCGATCAGTGCGCCTCGTGGGTCAACACCTATCAACCGAACAAGATCGTAAAAATTGGGCTGGAGCGGTAATGGAATACAACTTCAATTCTAAATTATCAGTGTATGGTGCAGACGCCTATAATTATGGTGGAGAAACACAGGTGCACTATTACAATTTTGGAGGAAGCTATACCCAAGGACGGGTTCGTTTTGCCATGAATTATGGTCGTCAGCGCGGTGGATTAATTTGTGTAGGTGGTGTATGTCGCTTTGTTCCTGAGAATAATGGCCTCAGTATGAATTTAAATGTCACCTTTTAAGTAGAGGTAAACATTTAACCGAATGCATTAATTGAATGGTGCATCAATTGAAAAACATTTAAATTGAATTTGGATTATAAAAAATGCCCGCGGCTTTCGCCGCGGGCATTTTTTATGCTAGGAAACCACTAATAGAATTAGAATATAATCCCCAATTAACGTTTTACAATTTTAAAAGTCTTTTGCTGACCAGCTTCGTTTTGCATGACCGCCATATACATAGAGGCAGACAAATGCGTGAGGTCAATAGACTGATCTCCTTGGTTCACTTTATATTGACCTACTTTTTTTCCTTGAAGATCATAAAGATCCAGAACCATACGCTCTTGTGCACGTAATTTTAACTGGGTACTGATTAGGTTTTGCAATACGCTAACTTGCGGTGCATTGTCCCCTACCGCAAGATTTGGATCATAGCGATAGGTCATTGTCACATCCTCACCTATAGGATCACCATTAGCATCTACTTGATAAAATCGAAATACATATTCAATTGGATTCCCGCCACCATCGACAAAATTAGCAATGTGATCCCCAGGAAAACCCTGATTTTCTCCTGGCTGAATCGTCACAACCTCAGAGCCTGGAGGATAAGATCCACCAAATACCAAATCGGTATAACACAAACCGAAGCACAATTGTACACCAGATCCATCTCCATTTACCGCACTGACAAATTCAATCTTGGTATAAATTTCTTCAGTGGCAGACTCATTGTTTACCCAAAATGGCAGTTCGGCAATCCCTAAACCATAAATACCGAAGGTCCAGGTCGAGCCGTCTAAAATCGGATCTCCATCATGAGTCTCAACCGTAAATTGCGCAAATGCAACGGCTGTACATAGGGATAAAATAAAAGTATAAAGTGTTTTCATAAATAGTGTTTTACAAGTGTTTAATCAAGTCTATTTTTAAGAGCTTAAATAATATCATGCAAGATAAAAATTGTCGAAAACAATTTTCCTTTTTTACAAGAATTTCTGTTTACATTAATTTAACTTGTTTATTGCAAGTTACTATTTTACAGGTATTTACGCCGAAAAAGTATTTACAAAATGCATTTGTATTTTTTTTTTCGTTAGTTTTAGTCAAAATAAATTTACGACAAAAAATGAAACACTTTTACAGCACACTCGTCATTATTTTTGGGATGACCTTTAGCATGATAGCGCAGACTATCGTTTCGACCAATCCAGAAAATAAAAATGTCATTTTAGAGGAATTTACGGGAATCTATTGTACGTATTGTCCCGATGGCCATGCGATAGCACAGGCCATAAAAGACGCTAATCCAAATGATGTTTATTTGATCAACATTCACACGGGGAGTTTCGCAAATCCTTCTGGTAATGATCCAGATTTTAGAACACCCTATGGTGCGGCAATTGCCAACCAATCAAATTTAGTCGGTTATCCTGCAGGAACAGTCAATCGTCATTATTTTCCGGGATCGGCGCAAAATGGAGGAACAGGAACTGCGATGAGCCGTGGTGCATGGACTGCTCGAAGCAATCAAACGCTTGGCGAGTCGTCTTATATGAATATGGCTGTCGAGGCAGAAATCGACATTCAAACCAATGAAATGACGGTACATGTTGAGGCGTATTACACGGGAAGTAGTCCAGAATCAACAAATAAATTAAATGTGGCCCTACTTCAAAACAACACCCTTGGACCACAAACAGGTGGAGGTGCTGGTAACCAGTACAACCACATGCACCGTCTAATCGATATGATTACGGGGCAATGGGGTGAAGATGTTTCTCCGACGACTGCCGGTTCATTCATTGATAGAACTTATACCTACCAAATACCTGCGGATCATAATGGAATTCCGATTGAGATTCTAGATTTAGAAATTGTCGTATTTATGACAGAAACGACTCAAGAAGTTATTAGTGGTAGTGGAACGACGCCTCTTTACACAGGAATTACAGCACAAAATGACGCAGCAGTAGAATCAATCCCTTCGATTCCAGATCAATGTGGATTTCTTGAGCCCGTTTTTGAGCTGAAAAACTACGGTAGCGATCCGCTTACCTCAGTTGATGTAAGTTATTCAGTTAACGGCGGTGCCGTTCAGACCTACACTTGGACAGGGAATATTCCTGTAGTTTATTCTGAGCTTGTCACTTTACCTGGGGTAAGCTTTGAGGCTCAAGCGACAAACACGGTAGAGATAAGTGTAGAAGCGGATGAAGAGAATAATAACAATACACTTTCGGAATCCTTTAATCAATTAACGTTCGAAAACACCAATACGGTAAACTTAATTCTCAATACTGATAGCCAAGGTCAAGAATGTACTTGGGAAATTCTCAATGGCTCCGGCGAGGTAGTGGCAGAAGGTGGTCCATACACCGGTGCAACGAACATTACCCAAAGTTTCAACCTACCCGGTGACTGCTATAAATTTAACTTGAGAGATTCAGGAGGTAATGGTGGAGAATCTGTTGTGCTTTATGACAGTGACAACAACGTCATCTTTAACTCCAGTGGAAATTATGGTGCTGGCGCAGGCGTGCCGTTCCAAACAGAATTTATTTTAGATGCTGGAGATCAGTTTTTGAGTCAGCTCAGTATTTTCCCAAATCCAACCAACAGTCGTGTTAATATTTTAAACGCTCAAAACACAAAATTGACTGTTTACGATGTTCTTGGAAAAGTTCTAATGACCCAATCGATTAGCAATTCAAATGAAATAATAGACTTTAGTCAATTACTGAGTGGCACCTATTTCGTGGCACTAGATCAAAACGGTCAGCGCCGTGTTGAAAAAGTCGTAAAACTATAACTATATAACAACCAATTAATTACTAAAAGAATGAAAATAAAATCAATTTTGTTCTTTTTGCTTTGGGCCCCCTTCGTAGGGGCTCAAACCATTGTGAGCACTGCTCCAGAGAACGCCAAAGTTATTCTAGAAGAATTCACCGGAATTTACTGCGTGTATTGTCCTCAGGGTCATACTATTGCACAAAACATTCAGAATCAACATCCGGGTGATGTATTTTTAATTAACATCCATACTGGAAGTTTTGCAAATCCAAGTGGAAACGATCCTGATTTCCGAACTCAATGGGGTGCAGCGATTGCAAATCAATCTCAACTCGTTGGTTATCCTGCCGGTACTGTAAATCGTCATTATTTTCCTGGAACCGCGCAAAATGGAGGCACCGGAACAGCGCAAAGTCGCGGAACTTGGGCGGCAACGAGTAACGAAAACCTTGGTTATGCCTCTTATCTCAATATGGCCACAGAAGTGAGTGTCGATGTCAGTACGGGAGAAATGACTGTCTTGGTCGAAGCCTATTATACAGGATCAAGTCCAGAGCCTTCAAACTTTTTAAATGTAGCCCTCCTCCAAAACAACACCTTGGGCCCTCAAACAGGCGGTAACGCAGGAAATAATTACAACCACATGCACCGTTTGGTTGATTTGATTACCGGCCAATGGGGTGTGGAAATCACCGAAACAATGGCTGGGGATTTCCATGCGCAAACGTTTACCTACCAAATCCCAGCAGATTACAACGGAATTCCCGTTGAATATGCAGATTTGGAAGTCGTTGTATTCATGACCGAGACGACCCAAGAAATCATCAGTGGTAACGGGGCCTACCCAACTTTTACTGGATTAGTGAATCAAAATGACGTTTCTGTCCGTTTTATTGAGGAGATACCAGAACAGTGTTTTGGAGAAATCGCCCCAACCATTAATATTCAAAACGTAGGTATCAACACGTTAACTTCAGTTGACCTTGTATACACCATTAATGACCTTACGTATGAATATACCTGGACTGGGAGTTTAGCTTCGCTACAATCAACCTCTGTAGAATTACCGATGAGTCCTTTTGTTTTTAACGGAACAAATACAGTCACGGTTACTGCTGCCGAGGATGACAATATTAGCAACAATACACAAACCATAACTTTTGCTGATGCCCAAGAATATTCAGGAGACCTTACACTGACCATTACGACAGATGGATGGGGTAGCGAAGTCACTTGGGATGTAAGAGACTACACTGGCGCTATGGTCGCCAATGGAGGTCCTTACGGAAACAATAGTACGTACACTGAGACCATTAGTTTACCTTCGGAGAGTTGCTATACGTTTAACATGTACGATTCTTATGGAGATGGTCTGCTTTCTGGCGGTGTTTCTTTAGTGGATGATCAAGGTACCGTTATATGGCAATCCAATGGAGACTATGGCTCTGGAGCAAGTAAAACATTTGGTTTCCAAGTAATTACCCTCGGAACAAATGATGTCCAGACCATTGGCGCTGTACTTTATCCAAATCCTGCTCAAAACATCGTAAACATTGTTGGGGCGGAACAAGCTTCAATTGCCGTTTATGACGTATTAGGGCGCAAGGTTTGGAGCCAAGTTCAAGCAAACAATCAAGTTCAAATGGATGTGAGTACCCTTAGTGCAGGGACGTATTTTGTTCGTTTATCAAAGGGAAATCAGACCCAGACAGAAAAATTAATTATCGCGAGATAATTTCATAACTATTAATGACCATGAAATTATTTACATTACCTGTTTGGCTCATTGCACTAAGTGCAATGAGCCAAACTATTGTTAGTACCAATCCTGAAAACGCAAAAGTTATCCTTGAAGAGTTTACAGGAATATATTGTACCTATTGTCCAGAGGGCCATGCAATAGCTGAGGCAATACAGGCTCAAAATCCTGACGATGTATTTATCATCAATATTCACGCGGGCAGTTTTGCAGCGCCATTGCCAGGTGCGCCCGATTTTCGCACTCCTTGGGGCGCTGCTCTAGTTCAACAATCGGAACTCATTGGTTATCCTGCGGGAACAGTGAATCGATTGTTTTTTCAAGGATTGTCCCAAAATGGGTCTACAAGCCGCGCGATGAATCGAGAAAACTGGGAAAGCGCAACAAATCAAACACTTTCGAACACGTCCTATGTTAATCTTGGGGTTGAATCAACTCTAAATGCTTCTACGGGTGAATTAGAAATCCATGTTGAGGCTTATTATACCGGTTCAAGTCCCGTAGGCCAGAATTATTTAAACGTAGCCTTATTACAAAACAATACGCTCGGTCCACAAACTGGAGGGGGCCAGGGTAATAATTATGTCCATAAGCATCGTTTAGTGGATTTAATTACAGGTCAATTTGGTGAGGAAATAACAACAACAACCGCCGGCACGTTTATCGATCGAACCTATAATTATAGTGTTCCACCAGATTATAATGGTGTTCCAACTCAGTTGGCCGATCTTGAGGTGGTTGTCTTCATGGCTGAAAGCAGTCAAGACATTATAAGCGGTAATGCAAACACACCAGATTTAGTCGTAAGTTTTCAAAACGATTTATCTGTTGGCGCCATATCACCCATTGGTGAGGTTTGCTACGGCGTTTTAGGACCAGAAATTTTATTGCAGAATGTCGGAACACAAACAGCTACCTCTGCACAAATCACCTACGAAATTAATGGAGCTTCCTATAATTACACTTGGAACGGTAACCTGCCCTCTTTGGAACAGACCTTCGTGACTTTGCCTGCACAAGAATTTCCCTTTAATGGCAGTAATGTGGTTGCAGTAACCATTGGAAATGATGATTTTAATGGCAATAATGATAGAGAAATTGAATTTTTTGAAGCCGAAGAATATCAAGGAAATCTGAATCTTACCATCGATACTGATGGCTTTGGTAATGAATTTACTTGGGAAATGGTGGATTATACCGGTGCCGTTTATGCCAGTGGAGGGCCCTATGGATCTTTTGAAACCATTACACAGGTGATTTCAATGACCACAGAAAGCTGCTACACTTTTACGATCTATGACAGTGTGGGTAATGGAGGAACCGAGGTCCTCTTGCGCGATGCTTCTGGGAATCAAATATTGCAAACTGATGGTGAATTTGGAGCCACTCTAGAACGTACCTTTGGTTACAAAGTGGAAACTATTTTAGGCCTAGAGGATACTTCTTTTGACCAAGAGGTGCGCATTTGGCCCAATCCAACACGCGGAAACATAGAGAAAAGAAAGTATCTCTAAATTATGCTCAACCCAGTGGGACATGGACCACAACCTTGGTCTCAAAAAACTCCTCCTTAAAAAACTCCGATAAATTATAAATCACAGATTTTCGATACCGGCGTAACTCATCAGTGAGATCGCCGCCCTTTAGTGCTAATATTCCATTGGGTATACTGTGGGTAGAATCCTTGCGTATCTTTTGATGGGTCCAAGCCACGAGTCCTTCCATTTTGGTAACGGCTCTAGTGACCACAAAATCGTAGGACCCTTGAGTCAATTCCGCTCTTTTATGAAAGGCCGACACATTGTCTAAACCCAATGCTTCAGCGACTTCATGAACCACTTTTATCTTTTTACCAATACTATCGACCAAAACGAATTCCGTTTCAGGAAATAAAATGGCTAATGGAATTCCAGGAAATCCCCCACCGGTACCCACATCCAAAATTCGCGCACCCTTATTAAATGCAACGACTTTGGCAATGCCTAAGGAATGAAGCACATGGCGCTCATACAGGGCATCAATGTCCTTTCGAGAAACAACATTTATCTGATCATTCCAATAGCGATAAAGTCCATCCAATGCGTTAAAATGATCTTTTTGATCATCGCTTAATTCAGGGAAATAGGTTTCAAGGAGCTCCATAGTAGTTATTAACGACAAAAATACATCTTCCTTGATAATTTTAAATCTTCAAGACAGAGTATTAAGTCTTAGATGCTTATTTTAGTGTTTTCAATTGACAACCTAATTAATCTCAACTTTTCATTGTGGGGCATACAACGATAAAATTTCCTAGAGCGGACAAGGCACAGTTTTTTAAAACCCTGAACCGCCGAGTAAACGAATATTTTAAAGAAAATAACTTGTCTAAATCAGGCAATTGGCATTTGCATCTAAAGACGATTATTATGTTCGGGCTTTATTTAGGCCCCTATGTGGTGCTTTGGACGCTTCCTATGTCGGGCTGGCTTCAGCTTTTATTGGCCGTGATTATGGGTGTTGGTATGGCTGGCGTTGGCATGAATGTAATGCACGACGCGAATCATGGGGCTTACTCCAATGTAAGCTGGATCAATAAGCTCCTGGGGAGTAGCATTTATATTTTGGCAGGCAACGTATATAATTGGCAGGTACAGCACAATGTGCTTCACCATACTTATACAAACATTCATGGACACGATGAAGACCTCGAGGCTGGTCGCATTTTACGTTTTTCAAAACACGCGCCTTGGAAACGTTTCCATAAATTCCAACATATTTACGGCGTTTTGTTCTATGGCCTTTTGACCATAAACTGGGCGATCACCGCAGACTTCATGCAAACGCAGCGCTATTTGAAGCGCAAATTATCTTACGGGCGATTTCCCAATCCATGGCGTCAATGGACGGTCTTAGTGGCTACTAAAATTTTATACGCTACGATATGGCTCGTAATTCCCATGTTATTTTTCCCAATGGCTTGGTGGCAAATTCTAATTGGTTTTGTCGTCATGCACTATACCGCAGGGCTCATATTAAGTGTCGTTTTTCAGCTCGCCCACGTAATTGAAGATACAGCGATGCCCTTACCCGACGAATCGGGCACCATGAAAAACACCTGGGCCATTCACCAGTTATTTACTACGGTCAATTTTTCAACGAAAAATGGATTGATCAATTGGTTTACGGGAGGACTTAATCATCAAGTGGAACATCATATTTTTCCAAATATTAGTCATGTCCATTACACAAAAATTGCCACTATCGTAAAGAAAACGGCTCAGGAATTTAACTTACCTTATCACGAATATCGAACCACTAGAGCGGCCATTGCAGCACATTTTAGACATTTAAAACACATGGGGATGAAACCCGCTATGTAATCAAACATGAATCCAAAATTATCAGATCGCGTCAATGAAATGGCGACCTCTGCCACCTTGGCGATGGCAGCCAAAGCCAGAAGTTTAAAGGAAGAAGGAGTCTCGATTATTGGACTAAGTCTTGGAGAACCGGATTTTACGGTTCCGGAATTTGTAAAAGAAGCAGCCATTAAGGCCATTGAAGCGGACTATCATTCATACAGTCCTGTAGATGGTTATGCTGAATTAAAAAAAGCCATCGCGCACAAGTTTAAAAGGGACAATAATTTAGTTTATAGTCCAGATCAAATTGTGGTTTCAACAGGAGCGAAACAATCTCTCGCGAATTTAGCCCAAGTCCTATTAAATCCCGGTGACGAGGTAATCCTACCCGCTCCGTATTGGGTCAGTTACGCAGACATCGCTAAAGTTGCTGGAGGGGTGCCCGTAGAAATTAAAACCTCAATTGCCACTGATTTTAAAATTACCCCTGAGGACTTACGTCATGCCATCACACCAAAAACCAAAATGATGATCTATAGCTCCCCTTGTAACCCAAGTGGATCAGTCTATAGCAAAGAGGAATTACGGGCTTTGGCTGATGTTTTAGTGAATCACCCTGATATTATTATTGTGAGTGATGAGATTTATGAGCATATCAACTTCAGTGGAAGCCATTTTTCAATGGCTGAGTTTGAGGACATGTACGACCGCACTGTGACGGTCAATGGAGTCTCAAAGGCATTTTCAATGACCGGATGGCGTATTGGTTACATCGGCGGACCAAGTTACATCGCGCGCGCCTGTAATAAGATGCAAGGTCAAGTCACAAGCGGAGCAAATTGTATTGCACAAATAGCAACGGTCAAGGCTCTAGAAACACCGCCATCGGCTATCCAATATATGGTTGATGCCTTCAAAGAGCGACGGACGCTTATCTTGTCATTACTTGCGGATATTCCTGGATTTAAAACAAATGTCCCTGAGGGTGCTTTTTACGTATTTCCAGACATCTCTTACTACATCGGACGTACCCTAAAAGGACAAAAAATAAGTTCTGCCGGTGATTTTGCTCTGTTTCTTTTAGAACATGCCGGTGTCGCCACTGTAACTGGAGAAGCATTTGGAGATCCAGATTGTATCAGAATTTCATATGCCGCCTCCGAAAATGATATCAAAGAGGCTATGAAGCGCATAAAAGAAGCATTGGCCGAGGCGACTCATTAGAAAAGACTATAAGTGATCAGTAAAACAACTATTTAGGTCCCTGTTATGGCGCGCATTTTGCTCTTAGGTTCAGGAGAGTTAGGAAAGGAATTTGTTATCGCAGCTCAGCGATTAGGGCAATACGTTATCGCGGTAGATAATTATGCCCAGGCACCAGCCATGCAAGTGGCTCATGAGTTTGAGGTCATCAATATGCTCGACGCTGCGGCGCTTGATCAAATCGTAGCGAAACACAATCCGGATTTTATTGTACCCGAAATTGAGGCGATTCGCACCGAGCGCTTCTATGAATACGAACGCCAAGGAATCAAGGTTATCCCTTCTGCCAAAGCCGCTAATTATACCATGAATCGCAAAGCGATACGGGATTTAGCCGCGAAGGAACTCGGGGTTAAAACCGCGCCGTTTGCATACGCAGATTCACTCGAAAAATTAATGATTGAGGCGAAAAACATAGGTTTTCCTTGTGTGATAAAACCCCTTATGTCTTCAAGTGGTAAAGGACAATCTACCGTACGCCAAATAGAAGAACTGGAAACCGCTTGGACCTATGCCCAAGAAGGGGCTCGTGGAGATGCCTCTGAAGTAATAATCGAAGGCTTTATCCATTTTGATTATGAAATTACGTTACTTACCCTGACCCAAAATAGTGGTAAAACCTTATTCTGTCCCCCTATTGGGCATCGTCAGGAAGATGGCGATTACCGTGAAAGTTGGCAGCCCGCCCCGATGAATGACACAGCACTAAAGCAGGCACAAGAAATAGCTAAAAAGATTACCAAAGCCCTTGGCGGGCCTGGTATTTGGGGGGTTGAGTTCTTTATTGCGGGCGCAGAAGTATATTTTTCAGAATTGTCCCCGAGACCACACGATACAGGTATGGTCACTTTGGCACAAACCCAAAATTTAAACGAATTTGAGCTCCATTTGCGGGCTATTTTAGGATTGCCTATTGCCGGTATAAATCTCCTCGCTCCTGGCGCCTCTTCAGTAATTCTTGCTGAGAACAATGGCACTCAACCCGAGTATGTGGGCCTAGAAAACATTACAAATCAACCCTTTGCCGATATTCGTATTTTTGGAAAGCCCAGCACACGTCCTAATCGGCGTATGGGGGTAATCCTGGTCAGTCCTGACCCCAGTCAACCTGAGCAAAACGCTTTAGACCTTGCGCAAAAGGCCAAATCATTGGCAAATTTAATCAGCGTACACAGTACCGAATAAAGTTCTTCTAACGACCTAAACCTTCGTTGCGTAAAAAGCTCTTGTAATCAATGTGCATTTTATTCAAAACCTTGATGAAAACTGTTGGTATTAAAAAAACCTTTGCACGACCTTATCTAATATTTTCCAAATCAATGCCTTAGTTGTATCTTTAATGAGCAAAGTGATTTTTTCATGGGCCTTAAACGAAGCATATTCTGGATATCTTTGACCCTTTTTTGGTCCCTGACCTTTTTGGGACAAGACAAGGAGATTCAGTTTAACATTTACTTTGATCACGACAAGTACATTCTTAACCCCGAACAACAAACGCGTTTAGACAGCCTGATTGCCCTTCCGGATAAAGACCGTTATGATCTCCATATTAACGGATTTACCAATGATATTGGGTCGGCTAAATACAATCTCGAATTGTCTCGAAAACGTGCAGAACACGTCAAACAAATAATGCGTGCGTTCACCATAATTTCCAGTATCGGACAAGGAGAATTGGGCGGAGAGTCGGCCTCAAACAGAAGGGTTGAGATTATTTTTCATCCCAAAAGCATGCACGTAGCCATGGAAGGAGAAATTGTAGAGCCCCCTATAGCGACCCAGCCAATGATTGACCTTAGCCAGCGGTTTACCATGCCGAAGATCGGAGAAAGAATTGCGCTCGACGGCATTTTATTTTATCCAGACCAAGACGTGATTATGGACCAAAGCAAAGAGGTTCTGGAACAGCTCGTTAGTTTACTTAATGTTCATCGCGGCCTTAAATTCAAAATTATGGGTCATATCTGTTGCGGGGATCCAGAACGACCAGCAATGGATGTAATCAACACAAGAACAGGCCAACAAGATTTATCCTATGCCCGTGCTCGCTCTGTCTATCTTTACCTACTTAAAAAAGGGATCAGCCGAAAACGCATGAGATTTATGGGTATGGCCTACAGATTTCCCACCGGATTGGGAGATGAATTTGATCGCCGAGTAGAAATTGAAATTACTGGGATTAATAAGCTCAAAGAAACGGACCAAGAGATGTCCGAATCAGAAATAAATAGTACTAAACTTGATTCCATTGAGCATTAGCTCCGAGCGATTCCTTAGCGGCCAGAAAACGTTTTTTGAGCCCGAAATAAATCAAAGGGTATTCGAGAGAGACACTCTTTTCTAAAGATAATTCTAGCGTTTTCTCCAGAAGAAGGGGGTGAATAAAATGAGTACTGTAAAGAGTTCTAATCGCCCTATAAGCATCAAGAAACTGGCCCACCATCGGGCACCAGGACCTAAAGATTCAAAATTCATGGCCGGACCCAAATCACCCAATGCGGGGCCAACATTACCCAGCGTGGAAGCGGCACCCCCAAGGGCCGTCTCGAAGTCTAGACCTAAAAATGAAAAAACTAAAACACCCACGATAAAGGAAAGCATATACATGATGAAAAAGCCCAAAACATTAAATACAATGGGCTGCTGAACCGCTTTATTGTTATAGCGTACCGGTAAAATTGCATTGGGGTGCAGCGTTCTTTTGAACTCCATGACGCCATTCTTGATCATAATTAAATGCCGAACCACCTTAATTCCACCTGAGGTCGACCCAGCAGAGCCTCCCAAGAACATTAATCCAAAGAAAAATATCGTAAGAAAAGGCGTCCAAGCGGTAAAGTCGGCCGAAACAAAACCTGTGGTGGTGACTACAGCCAATACTTGAAACAAACCATGACGTAGGGCACTCTCGAATGGTCCGAGCACCATCGGATGAGCAATAGTCGATTTGGCTGGATCAGAATAGTTGAAAATAAAAAAGACGGCTACAGCGGTTAATCCAAGAATGAACATGGAATAAAGCTTGAATTCTTCATCCCGAAAAATCTTGGAGAATTTTGCTTTAAAGGCAAAATAACTCAAAACAAAATTAGTCCCAGCCAAAAACATAAACAGCATAATAATATACTGAATCATTGGCTGGTCGTTCCAATAAGCCACACTGGCATTTTTGGTCGAAAACCCTCCAGTACTCAAGGTACTCAACGAGTGATTAATCGCATCAAAAAAGCTCATTCCCGCAGCCCAAAGCAGCAGGGTTTCGGCAAGGGTATACCCCACATAAATATACCAAAGGCGTTTGGCTGTATCGGTAATTCTCGGGTGCAACTTATCCCCACCAGGACCAGGGGCCTCAGCCGCAAAAAGCTGCATCCCCCCTATCCCTAAAAGAGGCAATATAGCGATAGCCAACACGATAATTCCCATTCCTCCAATCCAATGCGTGATACTACGCCAAAAAAGTATTCCCTGAGGCATGGCCTCAATATCATGAATGATACTGGCCCCGGTGGTGGTAAATCCACTCATCGTCTCGAAAAAGGCATCCGTGAAATTCGGGATAGATCCGGTAAACAAGTAAGGTAAAGTGCCGATCAGAGCCATAAAAAACCAACCCATGGCCACGATTATATACCCTTCTTTTTTCTGGATTTCTTTACGGTGATTTCGGGTGAGGACCATTACGCCCCCCCCAAGTGAAATTGCTAAAGCCCCAGACTGAAGCATTTGCCATCCTGCGCCGTCATCATAGAGAAAACTCACAACGGTAGAGAGAAGAATGAAGCCCCCGTT
>RFXU01000400.1 GCA_009921505.1 Flavobacteriaceae bacterium | reverse complement strand
AAAATCATCAAGGAGCTTGGTGATGATGCGATGATTGTGTCAACCCGCAGGGTTGATAACGAAATAGAAATTACTGCTACCGATGATCTCAATATTACAGGTGCAAAAAAGAAAAAAGATGATGCTATTACCGAGGCTTCTGAAAAGAATAACTTTTCTCAATTATTTAGAAATAAGTTAGCGCAATTCAGTGATGGCGAGAATGAGGATGTGGAACATTCCGATGTCGATCCCATGACGCTAATTGAAAACTTACAGAAACAACTCGTCCACTTGTCACGAGTGATCGAAAAAAATCACCCCTCTACAGGAGAGGAAAGCAATTTTGTTAAATTAAACCGACTAGGACTAAATATTGCAGTCAATGAACTTCTCAACGATGTTGATCCTACTGCATCGATAGAAGATATAACAAAGGCAATAGCGAAGGCTTTTGTAAGTGGTCGGTCAGAATACTTTGATATGTCAGATGTTTATTTTGTCATTGGACTACAAGGCGCAGGAAAGTCGATTTTTGTTAATAAGTTTGAATATTTACTAAAATCTCAAAACGACAAACGATCTGTTGTTAAGTTGACGCCTGTAAAGTTCACCAATGATTTTGACAAAATCATTTCGTGGACTGAAAAAAATAGCAAAAAACCAGCAAACATGCGTGAACTTGCGCTAGTTGAAATTTGTAACCCAGACATCTTTGAGACTCAATTAGTTCGACTGAAATCTAGCGTCCTCGAAACAAATTTTTCGATAATTAACGTTTGTTCGGCTGGGTATAGCTATGATTTCATCAAAAAGAATATTCGTCGGCCTGTATTTGATAATGAATATTTGGTAATTTCAAAGCTTGATTTGTGTGATATCAGTCTGTCTGAAATTGGTGCATATGTTGAACTGGGTCACAAGTGCAATTTATTTTCCGGTACGACACACGTCGATACTGGTTTGTATTATGCTAGGGTTGACCAAATTCAGTCCCATATAAATCTAAAGTTGCAAGCGGGAATTAACTGATATGGTTCGATCTATTGCTATTGCGAGCGGAAAAGGTGGCGTTGGAAAATCTTCGATTGCTGTGAATGTCGCTTTAATGCTGTCAAAGCTCGGTAAGCGCGTCGCACTATTTGATGCTGATTTTGGGATGGCAAATGCTCACATAATGCTGAACTGTAAGGTTGAAAAATCTTTGCAAGATTTTTTAGCTAAAACCGCGAACTTAGAAGAAGTTATTTGTGAAGCCCCAAATGGATTGAAGCTGGTACCTGGTGGGTCAGGCATAATTGAACTTCTCAACTTAGACCATACCAAAAGATGGGAAATAAT
>RFXU01000399.1 GCA_009921505.1 Flavobacteriaceae bacterium | reverse complement strand
GATATTATAAAACACATTATACCGCCCGAGGGAATTTTAATGAAAAAAGATGAATATGCTTCTTGCCCCAGATTCGTCTTCATATCCTCCGTAAAGCAATATAACCCTTTAATGCGAGCGATAAAAAAACTACGCCTTAATGTAAAAAGCGGGGATAAGTTTATCCCGTGGCATTATTTAACATCATCTATAGAGGATCGAATTGCCCTTTTGCAGGGGCTTATGGATACAGATGGCAGTTGTATTAAAAATCGTTCGGTTTTTCATACAACATCTAAAAATCTAGCGCATGATTTCGCTGACCTCGTGCGGGGCTTAGGGGGTTATTGCTCCATAAATATGTATGATCGGGGGGTAAAGGGAATTGAATATCAAATCCCGATTAGATTTAAAAACTTATGCCCTTTTCGGTCTGAAAGAAAAAAGGCGAATTGGAAGCCCGTGCAAAAAGGAACGGATTATAAGTCGATTGTTGATATCGTCAAAACAGGTGAATTTGTAGAGCAGGCATGTATATCGGTTGATAACCCCACACATCTTTATATTACCGATGGTTATAACGTCACGCATAATACGGCAAGCACCCTAACCGCCCTGCAATCTCTCAAAGACCAAGGCAAGATTAAGCGGACTTTGATTATTGCCCCCCTGCGCGTTGCAAATAGCGTATGGGCGCAGGAGATAGAGAAATGGGAACATATCAGTTTGCGCCCCGTTATATGTACAGGCGGAGAAGAAAAGCGGGTTAGGGCGTTAACCTCTGCGGGGGATCTGTTTATTATCAACCGTGAAAATGTGAAGTGGCTGGTTGATCTAGCCAAGAAGAAAAAGAAATGGCCATTTGATTGTGTTGTAATAGATGAGAGTAGTAGCTTTAAATCCCCCTCCAGCCGCAGATTTAAAGCCCTGAAGCTCGCACTCCCGAAAATTAATTACATGGTGTTGTTGACAGGAACGCCAGCGCCTAACTCGCTTATGGATATTTGGAGTCAAATATTCTTGATCGATCAGGGGGAGCGGCTGGGTAAAACGATGGGGAATTTTAAAAATCGCTATTTTCACCAAACGGGTTATGGTGGCTATACCTACCAATTAACGCATGGCGCAGATAATGAGATACACGATAAAATATCCGATGTATGCCTTACCATGAAGGCAGAGGATTATTTGGATATGCCAGAGCGGATTGATATTAATACCGTATGCCCCATGCCCGCTAAGGCTAGGGCGGAATATAATAAATTAGAGTCAGAGTTTTTTATTCAGCTTGAGACGGGCGAAATTGAGGTTAGCACTTCGGCTGTTATGGCGAATAAGTTA
>RFXU01000398.1 GCA_009921505.1 Flavobacteriaceae bacterium | reverse complement strand
AATTATCCCCGTTTGACTATTTTGTCCTACACTGAAATTCCATCCAATGTGAAAGTTCAGTCCATTGGTATTTTGTCGAATTAATTATGATTGACGACGACTACTGGTCCCACATTGTTCCGCAAAGTCGGTATCGCAAACTGGGTGATGATGCAGATCCTCGTCCAATACCGATGGATGTAGTGTCTTGGGCAGCCTGTTCAGCAGCGGATAAGCAGGCACTGAATATGCGCATTGACGCTCTGTATGCCGCAATTCTTCAGGAGTTAATTGTCGATGAAACGGCGGCCAGTTCGGTTCATTCAGACTCTATTTTAAGTGCAATTAAAAAAAAGCTGGGTTTATGACAACGCACAGTCAAGATGCCCGATGGGAAGAAAATGCGACCGCTATTACAAATTACATAAAGCTCGCTATTTTAAAACGTCATCATGCGGCGGTTCTCAGAACTTTTCAAGCTCGCATGAACCGAGTATTGTATAACTATTTACAGCATTTGCCGCGACATGTTCGCGAAAGTGAAAAAGAGGATTTAAAAACAATTGTTATGATTGAGTTTTTTGAAACAGTTAAGATTTGGGATCCAATTCGTCACAGTTCAGTATGGCCATTGGCCTACCAACGCATTAATGGGGCGATGCGCGATCACATTCGATTTGTAACGCGGTCCGATCCCACCCGGTTTTATGAGTGGGTCAACACAGCGGCTAATATGTATATTATTATTCAAGAGAACAATACCTTTGAAGAGACCATGGATAATGCCCATGATTTGCAATCAATTTTAACGCTATTGGATGAAAGGGCTCAGGAAATTGTTGTTGCCCATGCGTTGCGGGATCAAACGTTTAAACAAATAGCCAAAAAAGTTCATTTGTCAGAGTCTCAAGTATCTCGAATATACAGTAAAAGCATTAAAAAAATACAAGATATTTTAAGTAAGAAAAAAGGACGGGATTCATGATTTCAAAGATTAAAAATCATTATTTTCAAGATACATTATCTGGTTTAACGGTGGCGTTGGCCTTGGTTCCAGAAGCTATCGCATTCTCATTTGTTGCGCATGTTGATCCACGCGTTGGCCTGTATGCGGCGATTATTATGGGGCTTATTACGGCCGTATTTGGGGGGCGTCCTGGCATGATATCGGGGGCAACAGGCGCCGTGGCCGTTATCTTTGCGCCACTCGTTATTAGCCAAACTCAGGCACATGGCATGCCAGTCGCTTTGTCGCATTTATTTTTAGCGGTTATAGTTATGGGCCTATTTCAGTTGTTATTTGGACTGTTGCGGTGGGGTAAATTTATTCGCATGATCCCG
>RFXU01000397.1 GCA_009921505.1 Flavobacteriaceae bacterium | reverse complement strand
TCGCCTGCAAATCGTTTTGAAACTAAATTAGTCTACTCACAATTCATGGAGCAGGTTAAATCTGGGAACATTTCTAAAGTAGAAATAGATGGGCGAAATATTAATGGGATTACCTCTGATGGAAAAAGATTTTCAACTTACTCACCCACTGATCCTTGGATGGTGTCGGACTTATTAAAAAATAATGTCATAGTTGAGGCAAAACCTGAGGAAAAGCAATCCATGCTCATGAGTATATTTATTTCCTGGTTTCCAATGATCCTTTTGATTGGCGTTTGGATATTCTTTATGAAACAAATGCAAGGTGGCGGCAAGGGTGGCGGTCCTTTTTCATTTGGAAAAAGCAAAGCTCGACAGCTTGATCAGTCGACCAATAAGACGACCTTTGCTGATGTTGCAGGGTGCGATGAGGCAAAAGAAGAGGTCAGTGAATTAGTTGATTTTTTAAGAGATCCAAACCGCTTTCACAAGTTAGGTGGTCGAATCCCGCGTGGCGTTCTCATGGTTGGTCCTCCAGGAACAGGTAAAACCTTGCTGGCGCGAGCTATTGCAGGTGAGGCCAAAGTCCCTTTTTATACAATCTCTGGTTCAGACTTTGTGGAAATGTTTGTAGGCGTGGGTGCTGCGAGAGTCCGTGATATGTTTGAACAAGCCAAGAAAAACTCGCCTTGTATCGTTTTTATCGACGAGATTGATGCAGTTGGAAGACATCGCGGTGCGGGCATGGGCGGAGGTAATGATGAGAGAGAGCAAACATTAAACCAATTACTTGTTGAAATGGATGGATTTGATGCGAATTCGGGTGTGATCGTGATTGCGGCTACCAATCGAGCTGATGTGTTGGATAAAGCGTTATTACGTCCTGGACGTTTTGATCGTCAAGTGGCTGTATCTCTTCCGGACATTAAAGGTAGAGAACAAATTTTAAATGTTCATATGCGTAAAATACCGAGCGATATGGACGTAAAGGCTGATATTATTGCAAGAGGAACCCCTGGGTTCTCAGGAGCAGATTTAGCTAATCTTGTGAATGAGGCTGCCCTATTTGCCGCTCGTCGGTCTCATAGAACGGTGACCATGCAAGACTTTGAAGATGCAAAAGATAAGATTTACATGGGACCTGAACGAAAATCGCTCGTGATGCAAGAGGATGAAAGAATCAATACGGCGTATCATGAATCTGGACATGCTATTGTGGCCAAATCCTTACCAAAGGCTGACCCTGTTCATAAGGTGACAATCATGCCTAGAGGTTGGGCACTGGGGTTGACCTGGCAACTTCCGGAATTTGATCGTTTTAGCAACTTTAAGGATAAGATG
>RFXU01000396.1 GCA_009921505.1 Flavobacteriaceae bacterium | reverse complement strand
TTTGTGGGTTCAATCTTTAATGGTTTGGGTATTGGCTTACTACAAGGCCACATCGACCTCACCACTCAAATGCTAGGCTACGCTATTGGCGACGTGTCAGGTCAGTTCGCACTGATGATAGCCTTGATCTACTATTTCAGATACATTCAAACGGATGATGTCACTGAAAGCTAACGAGCTTTCCCCATCGGTTCTGTATACTTTGCCATTCCCTGTGATAGCTCTTATTGCGCCATTTAGGTGAGCGATAATGTAGCATGATCAACTGAGGTTCCTTCATAAATGGAATAATGCACCATTACCACAAGGGTGTTACAGAAAAGATCTTAATGGTCAACACTCCAGCTAAGCCATAAAGTATGGCATTAAGATTAACTGAGTGTTGTCAGATACTTACAGGGTTCTAGCGTAGTGGTAAAAGCTAGAAATTGGTGCCCGAAGCCGGAGTTCTATATTATATGCCGACTTGTGCGGCGCGTGTGGTGGTCTGTAACCCGACCGCGTCGGGGCAAAGCTGGATCAGATAAAAGCATTTTATTGATGTCAAAATCTGTCGTGCCAGCAGAATTGACCACGTGGGCAATGTATCCAAGTGCTGGCTTGCAAGTGTTGAGAGGCATCTTTTTTGATGATGCACATTTTATCATACTCTGACTCTATGATAACGGCCCATCCTGATACTATGCGATGACTTGGATTGGCACATTTATTGTTTGTTTATCACAAAAATAACCTTGGCATCGATCTGACAAATCGTGGCGAAATTTTCGTGAACATGCGAATCGGCTTGGGGCGCAATGTTTATGGTTAGGAAACAATAGGTCGATTTTCATGAGTTTCATTTTGAAATTATACAACCCTAACAGTATGTTGATGGGCTAATTACCCAAAAGGGTAAGAAAAATCCCAGTATGATACATGGCTGCTTGGAATGAAAATTATATATTTATTTCAGTATTTTATCTGAATTATCTTCGATTTTTTGCTATTCTTTCCGCTGGGTAATATACTCCATAAGTATATTATTTCCACCTAAAGGTCATTGAAAATTAATCCCCTTGTAGTAATTTGATCAAGTACCTGTCGTGGGGGGAGGTACATCGTCAGTTGAGATTAGCAAGAAACGCTACTTCGGTGTTTGACAAGCTTTTGCTTGTCCCCATTTTTTAGTGTGGTTGAAATGGTTGAACAGTATTTTGATTTTTCGGATCGCGCTGCGTTCATTGATCCTGTTTATGAACGTGCGAGAGGGTTTGACAGATCAAATGATTTGAATGGTGGGGTAAGGACTGGGGCAATGGTTGCCACGGCTTCTGGTTT
>RFXU01000395.1 GCA_009921505.1 Flavobacteriaceae bacterium | reverse complement strand
CCCGCTCCGATTAAAGAGCGGGGTTTTTCGTGGAGTTGTTTATAGGTCAGAATGGGATATCGTCCGGCGCAACATCATCATTCTTCGGCACAGCCTTTTTAGCGACCGGCTCAGGCTTCTTTATTTCATCACAATTTTGTGTATATTTCCAATTACCAAGAATTTCACTCTTAACGCCAGCGTCTCTCATTTCTTTCGGAATATCTTGGACGATGTATCCATCGACTTTTTTGCCGTCCGGAAAAGTTTTTTCCATCGCAAAAAACGCGAGGCTAAGATATGTCCCTTTTGCCCCTTTGTATAGCGCATCTTTGTTTATTTTTGATACGTTTAATTGTTCTGTTTTGATTATTGGTATTGCCATATTATTTTATTTCCTTTTCGTAAATTGTCAATAGCCCACAACGGCTGTAAATTTGTGTAATGGCAAAGCCGCAATATTTCATCCTCACTTTTCGCTGACGCCAGTGGGATTATATGGTCAATGTGCCATTTGTTTTTATTGTGCCACCCCATTTTTTCACAAAAAAGTGATTCGAGATGGCGTTTGAGTGTTTCCGTATCGCACCCGACCATTTTTCGCGTAGATGTGCGAATGTCAATCCCTCGGCCCTTTAGGAAAACCTTAATCCTACGACGGACCCTGACTGACAGATTAAACAGGGCGTCAGTTGCATACCTTTTCCTGCAATATTCAAGGTGTTTGTTAAGCCTTTGACGTTTCTGAAAAGGCGTCAGCCGTTCACGGGATTGCTTTGCTTGTAGAAGTATTCTTGCGCGTCTTTCCTCTGATTCAGCGTAAAGTTCTCTTTTTCTTTTTAGACGATATGCTGCAATTTCTGGATTCTTTCTTCTCTCACTTGTTCTCTTATCGTTTCTCTCACGCCACGCATGATCGTTCTCACGTTTAGTCTTTAGCCAAAGTGCTAATTTGGCTCTCCTTTTAATAAAATCATCTTCACGCATCCACACCTCTTTTCCTCGTTTGTATTCCCAAAACCTCAATCCGTTAGTGCTGACATCTCCTCGTTTCCTTTTTCCATTTACTATAAGTTTATTAAATGGCTCGAAATTTTGTTTTTCCAGCTCTAGAGCGAGGTTTTCTGGCGTTTGCTCTAGCTGCTGCGGTTTTAGCGGCTGATTTAGCGGAGCCGCCTTTTCTTCCGATTGTGGACAGGTATGCGTGCAATTTTTCATTCATAGGAACAATTAGCGAATCCGCTTGGCTATGGCAAGTCTCTTTTGCCATTTATTTTCCCTCCCTCAATTTCTGCGCCCGATAGCGGCAATTCTCGTCGGAGTAAAGGTCGGCGTATGCGA
>RFXU01000394.1 GCA_009921505.1 Flavobacteriaceae bacterium | reverse complement strand
CATTATCAGAGAAAGGGAAAAGATCAAAAAACAGACAATCCAAAATCGTCGCTTGCAACATCAAAAGCAAGCTGCATAATCAATCCCAAATTGGACCAGAGCCTCCATCCTTCAAACAGCTCTCGTGTCCCAAATTATCTGACGACGGACACTGTGTAGGTGTAGCCAGTTCCTTTTTCGCCATTACGACAAGTGATGGTTGCAGTAATTAGCTCAAAGTGCGTGTGTATGCCGTGCTTTGCGTCAACCAGTACACGTGAAAGTGGCACGTTGTACTTTTTTATATCTATCTGTTCGATAATTGACACATTCACACCATCATTTTTAAATGCTCTCAACGTATTCACACCGACTTAAATGCAATTACAATTATCTGACTATCTTTTTTTCAAAGATTTAATATGATGCATTCGCGTTGAGCGAATAGGAGGCCCAATTGCCTAAAAAATTTGATGATCCATTCAATGGTTGGGGAAAGAGAGCGGAGTGTTTTTGCATCGCTTTTTTCGGGTTTCTACCAAATCTCTTATTTATGCATGTAGTTTTAGAGTGGTTTTAATAAAGCCAACCTCAATAATCGACCGTGTAGAGATGCCAAATGCCGCAAATTAAGTGGCAAGTTTACTTGCTATTTTAATTTGATTGCAAGCAAATTGCAGTTAGTCTGTAAGAATGTCGCTAGATGATAAATTAAAAAATTTCGCTAAATATCAGTTTGAATTTAAGCGGCAAGGATAAGCACGTGACAGCACCTCTGTAGCCGCTATGATAGCTGGCTCGTTATTTGCGTATGCCGAGGTCTGGGGAAGTGTATCTGTATAAATAGTAATCAACGTGGTACAGCAGAAGGTTGCTGATTGGCATTTCACAGATATTCAAGACGCAATAGATGCACTTGGTAGTGAAGCTGAAGGCTATGATCGTGATGGGCTAAAGGCTGTGGCACATCTTGGCGGTGTTGGTGGCATGAAGAAGTATGTCCGCACCAAGGGTGAATACAATCCATCTGACGAACTAGGTACCTCTTTGCAGTCATACTACGACAAGTTCAGCACGTCGTAGGCGCCACCCAGCCAATCAAACACTGGGTGACGTTAACCGTAAATGTTACGCGTAAATGATGCCGCTCATGGCTGACATGATGTAGATATGAACGATAAGCATGATGCCACTGACTATGATTGGCTCATTGGTGGCGTTTACACCTTCTATCTCAGCCCATGCGCTATTCTTAGTCGTGTAGCTAAAGTACAAGAACAAAGCTGCCCAGATCGTTGAGAAAGCAAACAGTTCCCAAGCACCTGCTGGTGAGGTGAATAG
>RFXU01000393.1 GCA_009921505.1 Flavobacteriaceae bacterium | reverse complement strand
ACACGTTATCACCGCAGATGTTAATGTGATGCAACCAAACTCGCATGCTCTCTCCCTAAAAATGATAATGTCACGTAGCGATAGATATCTTCAATATAATCCCTATTTGCATCTAACTATTATTTAAAAGACGATGCAAAGAGTAAACCCTGCGGGACTTCGAAAGCATTCATGATATCCGTCTATTCCAAATTTTCCAAATTAGAACGCAAAGATATTGACCTAAACATGCCAGTGATCTCTGATTGCGGTATGCGATCAAGAATACCATCTTTGATTTGTCGTTGGTTCCAAATTATTGATATTTTAGGATCATGAAGCATCGCCCATTTTCCGAAAAAACGATAACTCACTCGCCTACTAACGAGTTTCTTTACCCCAGCATGACGATCATCACCGCAGATGCGCATGAAGGTCGCGTTCACAGCTTCAGAGCTACCTTCAAGGAGCTGGACATATATGTCGTGTCTGCACACTAGCGCACCTGTAATTCCGTCGCGGGAGTTACATCTTCTGGCCTCATTTAAGATAGAATTAAGTGTCGCACTGTCAAATCCAAACGGTTGAGACGCATAGATAATTTGCATGGGCTTTTCACTTAGATGCGTTACCTGAGACATAATCTATACTCCAAATCGGGCAATCGCGCGTTACCACATCAATGTTTAAGATTACACGAACGGCATGACAAAGATACTTAAACATCCAATCCTTATAATAAACTCGTAATTTTACGCTCATTTGAAATAATCATTGGCTAAATGTAGGCCATAAATATTAAATAGATACCAAATGTGTAAATTATATGTTACAGTTAAAGTGTTCTCACTTTTAATTCCTAGAGAACCAACAACTGGGGCGAGGCGAGCAGTGCAACTCCTCCCAACCGCAAAATCGACTTGCCCCATTTTGCACTAAAGTGTTTTAGAACTTTTGGCACCTCTTTACCAAATTATAAGATATAAACAGCCAAACCTATTTTCATCGCTACATCGTTATCAAACACCTTCATGGTCATTTCTAATTATTGTTGACAAGATGGATTATATACCTACTGTTTCACAATCCACCTACTACGGGATAGAAAGCGGCTCTGGTGACTTTTGGGAGGAGGTCATCATCGGGCCGCTTTTTGTTTCGAAAAGCCTGCCGATCATTATTACAAACGTTTAATTAGGCCAAAACCACTTAAGGGGTTCTGATCTAAACTTCCCAGCGGTACTCGTCATACCGCATCATGCTAAGGACCTTCCTTTTTGAGCGATTAGGAAGATCCTTTTCATTTTTAAACATGAACTATCAGTTACAAACTCTTAATTAGGTTTTTTCGAGGCAATCGCGT
>RFXU01000392.1 GCA_009921505.1 Flavobacteriaceae bacterium | reverse complement strand
ACAAACTATTTAAATTACTGCAGGTTAAGTTTAATGTTATACTCTTCAATGGCGCTATATGTGGCTAAGCACATGGATTAGTACGGCCGAATATAAAGCCTCTCACTCGAGTGAATTACAATAATTTTGGGACGAATATTTTTATCCAAAGTACAAGGCTATACTCGACGCCCATATCTACAGAAAATTTTTTGCTGTTAAATAAACACTTCGAAGAGTGTATCCTATCAAGAATATCCTTGGTAATTAATGTTACGTTATGGTCGTGATTAGTATTTTAGTTGCTCAAGACTTTTTTCCTTTTTAATTTAGTAAACAAAAAGCGAAATGATTGCAAGAACGAATGTAGAGGACCGCTTAAAAAAGCATCGGTCACGCGAAATTTCTGAGTCCGATCTTTTGGCCGAAATCAAAAATATTTTTGATCAGGGCGACCGCAAAGACGCCTCTATCATAAGTCAACTCCAGTCTTCAAGTGGGCGTGATCACAATGCTTTGGATCTTGATTTATTAGACACTGATCGTATTTTTCATGTGAACCACATTAAGGCCATTTGCATTGATTATCGACTCCGTTTTTTGGACAGCAAGCTATTCAAAGGGTCTGTTCCATACGAAGCAGCCATAAAAATTAAAGAACTTGAAAAAGAGCATAAAACGGTGATTGAAGGGTTTAAAATCATGGCCCCGAGTAAGCTCTTTAAGCTAGAAAATGCAGATGACCCCTTATTGTTTGCCCCTATTGGCAATGGCTACTATTATTTGATTCATAAATGGGGTAATGATTTAAGCCCATATCGCAAACTTGCCGTTCTTCCGTTTAAGAGCTTCGAAAACCTGATGATCTTGACGGCCTTGGTTAGTTTCTTCGCTTCATTTTTAGTGCCAAAAGGCTTGTTAAGTATTGAAACCTCCGGGGTGCAGTTTTTACTGACTTTCTTATTTATGTTTAAGTCTGTCGCGGCCGTTGTATTGTACTATAGCTTTGCCGCAGGTAAAAACTTCAACAGCGTTATTTGGGACAGCAAGTATTCGAATGCTTGAGGCAAACCCGGCAGTCGTCAAGATTTCGGAGGGACGCCCTTTTTATTTAGCCTAGACCAAAAATGTGCTCCTTGATACGTCAATTCTGCGTGCGCACTTTTGAAAAGACATAAAACATTTCACTAGCGATTTGCATGGATCGCTCATTGTATTTTGACGCTTCTTCAGGGGTATCATCAAAGGCCTTGGGATCTTCATAGCGGACTGCAATTCTTTGTTCTGTCCCAGGAATAAATGGACAGTTTTCATCGGCATGAGAACAGGTCATCACTGCGGCAAATTGTTCCGCTTTGTTCACCGGATCA
>RFXU01000391.1 GCA_009921505.1 Flavobacteriaceae bacterium | reverse complement strand
TGACATAGCGAGTAACATCGCCGTCTCAAGTAAGGATAAAGCACCAGAGAATAGAAAAGATAAAAACAAGCTCCATGAGGACATGCTCTACATTGATGTGATTATACTCCGTTCAGAAGAAAATTCTGCGGATAGCAGAGGTATCAACCTTCTCAATGGCTTGAAATTGTCATTTAGCGGCACCATTTTATCACAGCAGAAAAACATAACAAAAACTGACTTGGTTCCTAGGAAGACTTCTTCAAAACGGTTTTTTAGCCCTGAGGTTGGCATACCTGGTATAAACTATATGCTAAACATATTTAATAATTTTTCTACAAAGACGGAAATCATTGGAAGGCCGACCCTTGTTGCAATGAGCGGAAAAAAATCTGAGTTTCATTCCGGCTCTGAATTGCATATTGCTCTTACTGATGAAGACAATTCAAGGGGGCGCTTAGAAAAGATTCCAGTCGGTGTTGTAATAAGTGTTGAGCCAAAATTTGCATCTGAAGATAAATCCATAGTGGATCTGTCGATTAATGTAGAGCGCACGTTCATTGAGAGTGGTTCGCAACTTGTGGGGTTTGGTAACTTTGCTCAGACGTCAAGGAATGGTGTTAGTGCTAATGTGAGGGTAGCTATGGGCGAAACACTAATACTCGGTGGACTTTCAGATAGAGAAATTATTCAAGATGGTGATAAGGTTATAGCGATTGGAGATATTCCTTTGCTAGGTAATTTATTTTCCCAGCGTCAAAAGGGTGTTACTGATAAGTCCGTTGTCATAATGATGACGCCTCGTCGACCTGTGTCTGATCTAGAAGATCAACTAAGCACTATACAAGGGCGGGGTTCATATGAGGTTGACTTTCTAGGACAACTCAAAAATGAGGCAGCGTGGACAACGTTAGACTCGAACCTAGCGTCTATTCTACGTGGATTTCAACGTGTAACTGTGTATAGCAGAGGCTTTCGTGGTGATGACCTTCCATTAGAGCTTTGGAACGTCAAGGACATGCTTTTAAAAATTAAAGATTGATGCGGGTTCGTTATAACCCTGTCTGGCCTGCAGCAGGAAGGTTCTGACTGCGCTTTCTGTCTTCTTGGAAGTTATAAATTGTTGAAACCCTACCGTCATTGGGGTAATTCCCCCCGATCTTAGGGGGATGCGGAAGTAGAATTTTCTCGGCAAGATGAACGAGGAGATTCTGATGAAGAAGACACGATTCACAGAAGTCCAGATCATGGGCGTGCTACGACAGATGGAAGGCGGTGTGCCTGCCGCCGAACTGTGCCGGGAACATGGCATGAGCAGTGCGACGCTGTACAAATGGCGTGCGAAGTATGGCGGCATGGACGCCAGTCTC
>RFXU01000040.1 GCA_009921505.1 Flavobacteriaceae bacterium | reverse complement strand
GACTTAATTCTTTACTCAAGGTCAACCCAGATATTGTTTCTTGCGTGCCATCACTCATGAGGACTTGAATCTCAGGGGTGGCTCCACGTAAATAAACTACGGGCACCTGACAAATCGTGTAAGCCAAACTCTGCTCAGGTAATTCGATGACTCTGCTGTTTTGAGCCACGTCTACATATTTAAATTGTGCCGAGCTTTGTAAATATTCAGACTCAGGAAGTAGTGCTCGATCAAAGCCCAGTTTTCCCTCTGCTACACGCACGCCAAGTTCGCCAAAACGACAGAGTAAATCTTCTTTCACTTGCCCGGTCATTCCAGGTTGTTGTGCCCCTTTTCCACCCGGAGTATGCGAATACGGATCAGTAGGGAATGCCCCGTATAATTCTGGCGATTTATGCGCCCCAATACCTGCATTAATTTCAAAATAATGGTCGTATAAGCGCCCCACGATTGAAGGATTCTCTTGAGAAGAAACAGCGCGTTTTGTTACCTCAAAAACTGCCAGACGTAACTTAGAAACCATATGCCAATAGATCGACCCAAGCCCCTCGTATCCAAAAAAGGTTCCAGATCGACCGGTAAATGCTTTGTGGTTAAATATGGTTTCGTAAAGCCCTTCTATGTGTTTACCCTCTTGCTCTACGAGCATTTGATACTCCTGAGGTAATTTTGCCAAGGCAGTTCTCAAGTAGTTCACATTATTAAAGTTTCCATTAAAATGATATCCCCCAAGACAGTCCTGGGTGACAATCTCCATATTGCCTATCGCAACAAGTTGTGACAAAAGCGTTGAACTGGCCAAGGCCTCAGGAGCGATATTATTCTTCTGGAGAAAACGAGGTAAACTTTTGTTTGGATATAAGACGTAACTATACTGATCTTCTCTAAATAAATCACTGGCTTTTAAGGCATCTAAAACTTCAAGACTTTGCTTTGCATCGAGGTATCCAGAACTTAAAGCCGCAACTTGACCCTCTAGCATTTCGGGTAAATAGGTAATGTCGATTCCTCCAAGGTCCTCAACGGTCATGAGATTATAGGCGTGGTACAAATTATCCGAACGCTTGTTTGCCTGAATTGAGTGCTGCAAATGCACTAAAGCCAAGTCAATAAATTCAGCCAAATCACTTAACTCAAGTGCAGACTTCTTCCCCGAGAAATCCTCATTATAAATTTTTTGACGGTAATCACTGGCTGGGATACCTAGTCCATCCAAAATTTGCCGTCGCTGTTGATTCGTCATTGGGGCAGAAAGTGCCTCTTCGTATTTGGCAAAGGTGGCTTTCATCAGGGCATAACACTCCAGTAATTCATCCGAAATAGCCACCTCTTTATGATTGGTGTTTGCCAAGACCTCTTTAAAAAATACCAGAAAACGACGCAAATAATAAAGGGTCACCATGGAGACTCCATTCCCCACAAGCGCATTATTGGCGTCGTTCCATTCAGGTCGTTGGGTATTCATCCAAATCCCCCCCTCAGGAATAAAATTGGCCAATTTGGCTAAGGTGGTCGCCATTATTTTCTCAATAAAGTTGACCTTATAAATAAAGACATGAGTTTCCCTTAACAGCGCCCCATCGCCTCCTATTTCTTGTTTTTTAAATTCAATTTTGGCCTCACGCTCATGATCAAAATCGATGGTGTTTTTTGGGTCCTTCAGAAGATCCGCATAGGATTTAATTCGGTACGGTACATTGGCGTAAACAAATGAATTATCCTCAAAATAAGTTTCGAGTTTCTCTGGATAATAGGCCTTTAAAAACTCTAAGAATTTTAAGAGATAAATGATTTGATGGTCGCCCCAATATCCAATGTAAGACCAAGGATTGTCTGGCTCAATAGTTTCCCATTCAAAACCGTCTTTAAATACGCGATAAGGATTGTACCCATCGAACGTGGTTGCATTGAGAAATTTATAGATCATCCCCTCAATGAAATCAGGATAAGCATGGGCTAAGGCCTCCCAATTTTGGAAGATATCCCGCCAATTTCCTTGATAGTCCAAAATTTTTGAACCATCATCTTCATTGCGCAGGTTGATCGAAAACTTATTCCATGGACGACTAGGGTCTCCGTGGCGTCGGCTAAATTTCAAGGGCAAATACTCCACACACAAACGCTGAAAATTCAAATCCTCATCATTCTTGGCCGCATTCTGCAAGAAAAATAAATCAAATTGTTCTGGCCAGGACCTCATCTGATCCTCTTTTTTAAAGAAAACCTTGTGATTCGCGCGGTCAATGTAGGCCATAAAATCAGCCTTATCTATTTTATAATTTTCATCAAAAATACCGCCACGCATTACATTAAACATGGTATTGGCAAAATGGCGAATATTTCGGCGGCGATCCGCAGTGAGCTGTAAACCATCACTTGCCGCAATGAGTGTAATTAACTGCTCGGTTCCTTTTTTAATGTCCTGAGCTAATTCATCGTATAATTCTTCTGGTTTTTTTAAGGCCTCTTTAAGGGCAATGACATCACTCATTCCTTGGCTCAGGTTAGTCACCATGCACCACTTTTTATGCCCCCCTGGAGTTAATTCAAAAGATTCAGAGACAAAATAAGCGCCCCGCTCCGCTTTAACATCCAGCTCAGTCTCTAAATCACCCCCCGCTCTAAATGCATCAATTTGTTTGGCTGACAACAATACTTTGGGCGACTTTAGGCCCAAAGACCACGCGACATTGGCCTTGAGCGCTTCACTTGGCTCGGCCTTATCCACAATTATCGCACTTAAGGCGTATATCCCCAAATTTCCCGTCTCGAGCTCACACTTTTTATAAGCATCGACCAAGTTACTGCTCCCAGATTGTAGCCCGGCGGGCACCCCGTAGGGCAAAATATTTTGAATTCCGTCTAGAATACTGACTTTAGTCTTGTGCGTTGAAGATGAATTCAAAGTCGCCTGCCGGACAAAACCAAATCGCTCACTTGTGGACCACTCATATTGAAAATTTAGTGCCAAGTCACGGTTGATCTCTTCAAAAATGAGTTTATTGCCATAAACGTTCTTATACAAGTTACGCTCGATGTTATAAATTCCAGAGTATCTCGAGGAAAATGGCTCCCACAGTATTTGGCGGTCTGCCTTATCGACCAAGATCAAGGTTTTACTCCCAGTGTATTCATAAGACTCTGTAATCTTATCATCTGTGTAATACGGAAAAAGGGCGTGATCACTATCAATGCGTCCCGCCGAAAGACCTCCTGTGCTCGAAATGAACATCCAGTGATCTGAATGGCTCACTAAACTCATAAAAAACGGACGCATCTGATCGGCATTACTTATTTTATAATACGTTTCGCCATCGACTAAAATTTCCGTTCCTTTTATATCTTTTTTTTCATTTTGATAGGGTTGATTCCCTACGTATATAGATTTATTTTTTTGACTAGGATTCATTGCAATTTTTTGGTCTTTATTAGATAATTTTTTGGTCGCCATTTTCAACGATGTGAAATGGGCACATAATGAGGTCAAAATAGCATAAATTCAGAGCTTGGCGAAATAAAAAAACTATACAATAAGTATACAATAACTACAACTCGTTAAAACAATCCATAATTCGACATAAAGGAACCAAAGTCAAAAAACTGATTTTTAGTGTTTTATGAAAATACTGTAGCTTTCCTAAAAAATACCCTCCTTTTTCATCACTACAACTCAGGCTACAGCAGTAATTTTTAAGACCAAAAATTACTGTAATGGATTGAATTCCCTCTTATGTAAATTAAAGCCTCTGATTTAGTCTTTATTAAGAAGTCATTTTGTCCTCTGGCCTGGGTATTCGTAAAAAAAATCAATTATTTTTCTTGTAACCTTTGCTTCTCATTTAAAAAAATATGTTACGTTTGCGTTACATTTAAAAACAACCTATTATGCAAAACCAAGTTGAAATCATTATCCCTGTAATGGGAATGCTTACCGGAATCATTATTCCTATTGCCGTTTTTATTTGGCAATATAAAGACGCCAAAGGCAAAAGAGAAACTGTTCTTGAAATTGCAAAAAATCTGGACGATCCCTCTAAAGTTCAAGAATTACTAAACATTTTTGATGAACGCAAAAAAGAACCTATTGACTACAGAAGAAATGGCGTCATCACCCTGTTTGTAGGTATTGGCCTCTATTTTTTAGGCTTTTTCGCCTTGGGTAGAATTCTTGAAGGCGTTGGTGTTCTTGTGGGCCTTATCGGTATTGGGACAATTATAGCAGGTTACCTCTATCCAAATACAGGTAAAGAACTCAGCGATGCTGTTGAGGAATATGAAAAGCAATAGATTTTGGGACGTAATCACGAAAAACTCCGCAATAATTTAGAAGAACATCGCAAAGCCTCAGGATACACACAACAAGATTTATCCCTCGCGGCCGATGTTTCTCGCAAAAGCATTAACGCCATTGAAAACGGCATCTATATCCCCTCTACGGTATTGGCTCTAAAAATTGCTAAAACCTTGAACTGTACCGTAGAGGATTTATTTGAATTGCCAAATATCAAAACCACCAAACCATAATTCACCGATCAGAGGGCCAGTGCATTAATCAGTAAAATACGAACGCCCACGATCAAGACGAGCAGTGCCGTTAATTGCCTTATGGTTTTTGAGGATAGGTTTTTAAAACTATATCTAACCCCTATTTGGCCTCCGATAAACACAGAAAGCCCAAGAAAAATTGCTGCCCCAAACGGAATCTTCAAATCACCGGAATAAACAAGTCCGCTCAGGGCGGAGATGGAATTGACCAAAATAAAAAAACTGGCTAAAGCCGCTATTTTTGCAGGCGATGCCCATTTCATGTAATATAAAATAGGGGCGAGGAAAATACCCCCGCCTATGCCCACAAGCCCGGATAACAACCCAATGCTCGTCCCCAAAAAATAGTTAATCCAATTAGGGTAAGTCTTTATGGATGCTCTTTGCGAGACATTCATAGGCTCGGTTTGCCAAAAGAGTATTAAGGCCACTAGCACCAAAACAATCCCAAGCAATAAAAAAAATACCTGCTCGGTGAGCTTATATGAGGCCCCAAGAAATGCCATAGGAACACTGGTGATGACAAACGGCAAAAACTCAGATAATTTAAACCGTCTGTTTTTTAAAAACCAAAAGACACTTCCTCCTACTACCACTATATTACAAACCAACGCCAATGAGCGCATGGTATAAAAGGACACTGACATTAAGGCAAGAATAGCCAGATAGCTGGACCCACCACCAAAGCCCACCGACGAATAGATTGTGGCAATGATGAAAAAAAGAACACACAAAAGCGCTAGACTTGCAACCCCAAATTCCATTAATTGTATCGCTGTTTTCTCTATACGAATTGAAATAGATTTCGTTATATTTGAGTGAATATAATGAAAAATTTGATTGCTGTAGAAGAAGCCATAGCGCTGGTCTTAGAAAATGTAGAAACCACCACCGAAACAGAACTTATTTCTTTAGATAGAGCAATAGGTCACGTTTTGGCAGAGGATCTCTACGCGCCCATTAGTCTGCCCCCGTTTCCACAATCTGCCATGGACGGATATGCCCTGAACTATCATGACAGCAATAAATTTTTAGTCATTGGGGAGGTGAAAGCCGGTGATGCCACAAGACAAATTTTATCCAAAGGACAAGCCGTTCGAATTTTTACAGGCGCCGAGGTGCCCAAATCGGCTAATGTGGTGATCAAACAAGAACTCATTTCCAAAGAGGGACAATCTATTTCTGTAGAAGGAACCATTGTTCTAGGGAGTAATATCCGACAAGAAGGAGAGCAGATTCAAAAAAATAGCCTCGCATTAAACAAAGGGGTTACGTTAAATGCCAGCACTATTGGTTTTATAGCCGCATTAGGCTTAGTCGAAATTCCCGTATACAAAAAACCATCTGTGGTCATAATCGTTACAGGCAATGAATTAGTCCCCGGCGGACAAGACCTAAAAGACGGCCAAATTTATGAGAGTAATGCAGTCATGTTGAAAAATGCGCTAAGAAGTTTAGGGATTCTCTCCGTTGATGTCCTCGAAGTTAAAGACGATTACCAACAGACCGAGCTGGTTTTAAACAATGCCCTACAGCACTACGATTTCACTTTAGTTTCGGGAGGTATTTCGGTCGGAGATTATGACTTTGTGGGGCGTGCATTAGATAAGCTTGGCGTTAATCAAATCTTTTATAAAGTAAAACAAAAGCCCGGTCAACCCTTATATTTTGGCCGAAGAGACCATAATTTTGTCTTTGCACTTCCCGGAAACCCAGCGTCGACACTGAGCTGTTTTTATATTTATGCCGTTCGGGCCATCGAACTATTTATGGGCAAAACAAATTCAACCATAAAAAAGGTAAGACTCACTGCCAAAAACAGTTATACAAAAACAGGTTCTCGAGCACATTTTCTAAAAGCATACGCAGACACAGAATTTGTAGAAATACTCGACGGACAAGCCTCCTCTATGTTGCGTTCTTTTGCCGTTGCAAACGCACTGGTGTATTTGCCAGAAGAATTATTTAAAATAGATGCCGGGGTCCTAGTCGAGACCCTTCTCTTACCAAATTAAAATTATGGGGTATCAAATAAAATATAAGGTTTGGATTGAGACAGACGAGCGTACATTTCTGGGTAACGGCAGAATAAGGTTATTAAAAACAGTTCAAGAATTGGGCTCTTTAAATAAAGCGGCGAAAGCATTAAATATATCCTATAAAAAAGCATGGGATTTGATAAAAAGTGTGAATCATGCTGCAGAAGAACCATTAACCACAACAACCACAGGAGGAAGTGGTGGTGGTGGAATGCAACTGACCCCTTACGGCATTAGAATGATCGCTCAATACGAAGCGCTTAAGTCAGTCACTGCGACGTTTATGGACCAACAAAATTTTAAAAATTAAGCCCATGAATCATAAATTACACATAAAATATTTTGGACAAATCGCAGAGATTACGGGCAAATCTTTCGAGATAATTTCCTCGGACAGCATCAGTATTGAGGAACTTGTTAAGAACTTAACTGAGTCCTACCCTAGCTTAAGGGATCAAGAATTTAAGGTTGCCGTAGATCACGAGATCAAATCCAAATCATCACAAATTTCTCATGATGCTGAAATCGCCTTGTTACCTCCTTTTGCAGGGGGATGACTTTAACTGAAATCACCATGGCTAAAGACCAAGAGAAATACATAAGACAAATAGAGCTGCCCGAAATCGGCACTCAAGGTCAAGAGCGAATTTTTAATTCTAAAGTGCTCGTGGTTGGCGCCGGAGGTTTGGGCTGTCCTGCTTTACAGTATTTAACCTCAATGGGGGTGGGCACCATTGGCATCGTAGACTTTGATCGCGTTTCTTTGTCGAATCTTCATAGGCAAATACTCTATAGCGCCGATGATTTAGGCCAGTCCAAAGTCGAGATGGCCAAAAAAGCACTCCATAAATTAAATACTCTATGCGTCATCAACACTCATGATGTGCTGTTGTCGAAAAAAAATGCCGCAACGATCATTGGTGGATATGACCTGGTTATTGACGCAACCGATATGATTCCTGCGCGTTATCTGATCAATGATACATGTGTCTCGCTAAATAAACCTTTTATATACGGAGCGATTTACAAGTATCAAGGACAAGTGGCGGTATTCAATTACCAAAATGGTCCAACCTATAGATGTCTTTTTCCTGATGAACCCAAAGAAAAAATACAAAACTGTGATCAACGGGGTGTCCTTGCCGTATTGCCGGGCATTATTGGTTTAATGCAAGCCTCAGAAGCGATAAAATTAATTACAGGATTTGGGGAACCCTTAAGTGGCTTTGTAGGGCTTTTTGATCTCGCAAACATGCAGTGGGATCGCATCAAAATTTCTAAAAAAAGCACAAAAAAACCCGATGCTCCTGAAATAACTGATCCTCAAGAATCAACCAAAATTTAACGCTGTGAACAAACCAAAAAATGTTTTTATACAAGGGGCAATAACCCCAGAATTTATCGCTGATTCTATTGCCAAGCATCAGACAAAAACAAGTATTGGCGCCCATAATATTTTTCTGGGTCAAGTCAGGGCCGATACCATTGAGGACAAAACGGTTACCTCAATAATTTATTCGGCTTATGAGGAAATGGCCAACAAAGCTTTTCACACAATAAGAGAACGTATTTTTGAGCAATACGAAATTACTTGTATGCATATTTACCACAGCTTAGGCGAGGTCAAAGCAGGAGAAATATGTCTCTTTGTCTTCGTTTCAGCCCCTCATAGGAAAATCGTTTTTGAGGCTTTAGAGGCCATTGTTGAGGCCATCAAGGCGGAAGCCCCTGTTTTTGGGAAAGAGTTATTTGATAACGAAACACATCAATGGAAGGTTAACCAATAATTAAATCAATGGTAGACATCACACATAAAAAATCCACGCTGCGCGTTGCAACGGCCCAGGCAACGGTAAAAGTTAGCAAAGCAGAAACTATAATGGCTATTGAAAACGATACAGTTCCCAAAGGAAATGTTTTCGCCATGAGCAAGGCAGCAGGACTCCTGGGGGTTAAAAAAACCCCAGAATTGCTTCCGGATTGCCATCCCATCCCGATCGAATTCACTGAAATTAATTACAGCATTGACGGGCTGAATATCATTATTGACGTCACAGTAAAAACCATATATAAAACAGGCGTTGAAGTCGAAGCAATGCACGGAGCCAGTATCGTGGCTTTAAATATGTATGATATGCTCAAACCCATCGACAAGGGGGTTGAAATTCATCACATCAAATTAATACAAAAACGCGGCGGTAAAAGTGATTACAACAAAGATCTAAAGCAATCCATAAGCGCGGTTGTCATCGTCTGTTCGGATACCATTGCTGCAGGAAAAAAGCAAGACGCCGCAGGCAAAACCATAATCAACAAACTCGAAGCATTAGCGGTAAATATCCTGGATTATCAGGTCATTCCTGATGAAGCAGCGCTCATTCAAGAAAAAACCAAGATGTATGTGTCCCGCGGCGTTGATCTCATTATATTTACAGGAGGCACGGGGTTATCGCCCAGAGACATTACCCCTGAGGCCTTAAAACCATTACTGCACCGATCGATACCCGGGATAGAAGAAACCATTAGAAGCTATGGACAACAGCGTACCCTTTATGCCATGCTTTCGAGAAGTGTCGCGGGAATGATTGAAGATACCCTGGTTTTGGCTCTTCCTGGTTCTACCAAAGGCGCTGCAGAATCCATAGAGGCTATTTTTCCAGAAGTATTACACCTATTTAAAGTCGCTCAAGGGAGCAGACACGATTAAGACCACTACAGATGCTGACAGACTCTTTTGGAAGACACCATAACTATTTGCGTATATCGCTTACTGAGCAATGTAATCTGCGCTGTACCTATTGCATGCCTGCAGAGGGCGTAGCACTCACCCCAAAAGCTCATTTGATGACCGCTCATGAGATTTTTACCATTGCCCAAAAGTTTGTCGATGCAGGAGTCACTAAAATTAGGCTTACTGGTGGTGAACCTCTCATAAGAAAAGACGCTCAAGATATACTTGAAAAACTAGCCACTTTAAATGTAGAACTTGCCATAACGACAAATGCGGTTATAACAGATCGATTTATTGAACTTTTTAAAAAGACAGGAATGAACAATATTAATGTGAGTCTTGACACATTAATTCCTGAGCGATTTAAATCAATTACGCGGCGTAATTATTTTCAACGTGTTTATGACAACATTTTTAAATTAGTTTCCGAAGGATTTAACGTAAAACTCAATTGTGTCTTAATGAAAGGGATAAATGAAGATGAAATCATTGACTTTATTCATCTCTCAAAAGAACATGATATACAGGTACGCTTCATCGAATTCATGCCCTTTGATGGCAATAATTGGGATAGGTCAAAGCTCGTGTCTTTTCAAGAAATTATGACTTATGCAGAGCGTGCCTTTTCCAAAGAGGACATCCTGCGCATAAATGATCGCCCCAATGACACCTCAAAAAATTATCAAATAAAAAATTATAAGGGTTCATTTGCGATAATCAGTACAGTAACTAATCCCTTTTGTGATTCTTGCAATCGAATCAGATTAACGGCAAATGGCAGAATAAAAAATTGTTTATTCTCATCCTCCGAAACAGATTTACTCACTGCGCTGCGCAAAAATGAACCAATCGAGCCGCTCATTGCACAGGCCATCAAGGCTAAATTCAAGATGCGCGGCGGAATGGATACCCCAGAAAAATTTCAGGATCCTAGTCAATACGAGAAAAACAGGAGTATGATTACTATTGGAGGTTAATTAACGCTCCCCCTTTTTAAACCCATAAATGTTCTGTCCCACAAAATCGGTTGGAAATGTTTCATCACCAGGAAAACCTAATTCAATAGTGCCGCTGTCCTCAGGAATATAATCAGTCTTGAAAATATAATCCCATAAACTCAAGCTTATCCCAAAATTGACCCCAAATTTTCCTTCTGGTAAGTCATAGGCGTGATGATATAAATGCATCACTGGGTTGTTTAAGATGTACTTCAATGGACCCCAAGTTATCTTAATGTTCGCATGGTTGAAGTGTCCGATGGCAATGGCGAAAAAGTGAACGATGTAAGCCTGCTCGGGTTCAAAACCAAATAAGATCATGACCCCAAAAGTTTTTAAGGGTTTGTAAAGAATGTTTTCCATCCAGTGATAACGCAGGTGCGCAGCAAATCCCATCTCTTTTACACTGTGGTGTACTTTGTGGAATTTCCAAAAGAAAGAATACTTGTGTAAAAGGGTATGCGTAAACCATTGCACGAAATCAAGGACTACGAAAAAGACTAAAAGTTGCGCCCACATTGGCCAGTCGGATGGATCAAACAAAGCCAGTGATTTGTCCGTAATACCGATATCGCTAAAACCGAGCTGCAACATTCTGTAAAATCCGCTTATGGCCACAGAAAATATGAAGAAGTTAAAAAACATATAAAAACCATCGAGCCAGAAATCCTTTCTAAATACAGATTGCTGCTTGCGCCAAGGGAAGGCAATCTCTAAAAACCAAACTAAGAGAGAGATCGCTATTAGACCATAAAAATAGTTTGTATACCATGGAACCTCAAACAAGATTGATTTCCATGTCCAATCAATAGTGCCCATAAAGGCATTTGCAAAACCGTCAATATACTTTACCATCTTATTGTAAAATTGTTGTTATACTATCTTTTTCTTTTGGATAATTTTCAAAATTAGACCATTCTGTCCAAGACCCGTCGTAATTTTTCACATTCGTATAACCCAATAACTGAGTTAACACAAAAGTCGTGTGCGCTGACCGAACTCCAGAATGACAATAGGCCACTACAGCTTGGTCTTTTTCAGGGATGATCTTCGAATATATTTTTTCTAATTCCTCTATCCCTTTAAATTTTTTATCTCCTGAATAATTGACACAATCTGCCCAATCCATCAGTAGACTTCCAGGAATTCGACCTGCCGTTTTTGCGCCCGATTTCTGCTGGACTCCAGTGTATTCATTGGTAGTTCGCGTATCTAAAATTAGTGGCGGATTATTCCCATTGACAAAGCCTAGCATTTGTTCCTTGTCTACATATAAACTCATAGGAGCAATATCAGGCAACTTAAATTCAGCGGCCTCAGAAATTGTCGGTTCAGTGGTAAGTGCCCCCCCTGCTTCGTTCCAAGCAGTGAGTCCACCGTTCAGTATTTCTAGATTTTTAAAGCCGTAATTTTCAAGGACCCACCAAAGTCTTGCCGCATCACATGAGGCTACGTTATCGTAAACTATGATAGTGTCACTGCTGTTAATCCCCTTTTGACTGAACAATTCTTCCAGCTGATTTTTAGAACACATCATGCCTTTATAGGGATAAGACGAATCCTCGATATCGCTGCGCCAAATATTTACTGATCCTTTTATATGACCTGAGCGATACTCCTGCTCCTTTCCAAAATGAATAACCTTGATGTTGGGCTCTTCCAAAATCCTTTGTAATTCATCCGCTTCGATGATATGACTGAGCCCAGAATCATATTGCTTTTCATTGGAGGACGATGACTTATTTGAGCGTAACACCTCAGCACTTTTCTCTTTACAAGAAAAGAATACCAGAGATAGCACTATAAATAAACTAGTTTTCCAAGTCATACCATTCAATATTTTCTAAGGATAGGCGTCTTCCTTTTTTCTTTACAGGATAATTGGTCACTAGGTAATTGATGATGATCTCTTCGTTACCTCCTAAGTCCCATAAATTTTGGGTTTCTTGCATCCAGTCAATGGTCGCGGCCCATCGCGCCGCATCCATTCTATTTTGCGTGACGAGTTTTGCAGAATGACAGTTTGTACAATTATTGACCGTTTCCATAAGCCCAACCCCCTCTACGAGACCCGTGCGCAAATGAATACCATTTTCTATTTTATCCCAATTTTCATCTTCATCCACCACAGTGTAATCCACAACTGAATTATTTTGACGAAATGCTGAAAAACCAGGATCAATCATTCCATAAACCAAAAAACAAGCCACAAGGCTGACGGCAACAAAGACCAAAACCAAGGCTTGATAAATCTTCTTGACACTGTCTCTAAACTCTTTATGCTGGTTATGCTCGGGGCTCATTAATTTACTTTTACAGCAATACGGTGGCAAGCATTGTTCAAATAACCTTTTGGATTCCAACCAGGCAATACCATGGGTTGGCTGTTGTTTCGGCTATCGGTCGCTCTAGCCCAGACTTCGTAATAGCCCTTTTTTGGAAATGATATATTCGCCGAAAAATGTTGCCATGCTAAACGATTAGCCGGAGATTCCAACTCACAACTCGTCCAACTCGAACCAAAATCAATAGAGTATTCCATTTTTGTGACATCAAGTTCTCCTGCCCATGCATGCCCATTAATTTTTAAAGACTTGCCCTCTTTTATCTGAGCGCCCGTTTTGGGATAGGTAATCAAAGATTTGACGGGCATTGATTCAATGATACACATGTCTTCGTCTTTAACCTTTTCTCCAGGAGCTACGGGCTCACAAGGAACCCGGTATGCAGATCCAGTCATCTTTGTCCCATCGTGTACCTTATCTCTGACACTGATGCCTGTAAGCCATTTCCCGGAAACAGAAGCAGGCCATCCGCCAGCAACCAATCTTAAAGGGTAACCATGAGCCAAAGGAATATCTTCTCCGTTCATTTTAAAAGCCAATAGTGTTTCGTCTTGCAGTGCTTTAGCCATAGGCGCTCCTCTAGAGATAGGCTCCTTATCAGGATCTCCACTCAAATGGACATCTGCTGCGTGATAACCGATATAAACTGCATTCTCCGTTATCCCGACATCCTCTAAAACGTCCCGCAATCTTACACCTGTCCATGTGGCACATGACACAGCGCCCACGGTCCATTGATTTCCTTTTGCAGGAGGGTCAAATTCGCTTCTCCCATTCCCACCACATTCTAGGGTAAGTTGATAGGTATATTGTTTAAATTTTGACTTGAGCTCGGCAAGTGTATAGGTCTTTGGCGCCTTAACCGATTCTCCATCAAAGGTAATCGTCCAGTTTTTGACATCAATGTTTTCAGGAATTTTACCATTATTCCGGATAAACATATTTTGGTTTGATGTAATTTTTTCGTTGAGCAAATGGGCTTGTGCTTCTATATTCCAAGGGCGATCGTTTAAAACCACCATCTCCTTGTTTTTACCGAACATTTTAAACGGATCTGGATCCTGAAACGCTAAGGGTACATATCCCTCGGGCATCACATGAGCAAAAACAATTTCTGCCCCAATAATTGTTCCCACAGAGGTCAAAGCCGTTTTTCTGATAAAGTTCCTTCTCTTCATAAATGGACGTTGGTTGTTCGATTATTAAATTTAAATAATCCGGTCCTTATCACAAAGAAAACATTTCTTTTACGGATTTTAAGTAACTTTTGTAAC
>RFXU01000390.1 GCA_009921505.1 Flavobacteriaceae bacterium | reverse complement strand
TTGCTACGATATGATACGGCCCATTTGATTTATTCGATTATTGCCGGGGAGTGGGTTATTACATGAGTTTTTTTGGTTCTACTGAATTTTTACTGGAAGTCTCAAAAGGAAAGGTAGCTGGGCATGAGTTATTGTTTTTCGCTAGCAATGGTGACATAACAACGACTGAGACATTAATATGGCCTCAAGGCGGTGCTTATACGTTTAATGATACACCTGCTACATTGTATTTAAGTAGTTCAGATAACACTGATACTCAGAATATTTTTATCGAGTGGTTAGATGGTAATTACGATGTCCAGCAAAGCACTATAGCCCTACAAGGCCATACGCTTGTTAGTATTGGTACTGGGTTGCGGGTTAATCGTATGTTTACGTTAGCATCCACCCCTACGGCGGGCGATGTTTATATCGCTAATGCGAACAATCATACTAACGGCGTGCCAAATAACCAGGCCGAAATAGTGTCGATGTTTGAGTCATCGGATCAGATAAGAAAAATCGGACTGTACACAGTGCCTGATGGTCACACCATGTTTGGGGTTGGTGAGATTTATTTCAGTAGCCCAAAAGGGCGGGATAATGACTTTTTTTGGAATACACGAAATCCAAGTACGCCAACGCCGACTCTAAAGCTTAATGTTACTAGCCTTTACCAAAGCACAGTCGCGATTGAGTTAACATACACACCGATACCGGCTAAAACTGATGTCTTTTTTACTGCGAGCACGTCAAGCGGATCGGGAAGGGTTACAACTCGCGGGCCGATTCTTGTTGTTGATAACAATAAGCAGGGCTCTAGATACGAACATGTTAATGTCAGTAGCATTGAAAACACAGATATTAAAACAATAGGAGTAGAACATCTGTCATACGAAGCTGCTAAAAAAATAGCATTGCCAGAAATATTACTAAACAGAGGTTTCTCGCCGAAAGAAGTCAACGCTGCTTTAGCTTCTATAATAGGAAGATTGATCGCCCCTGGAAGCGAAGTATCAACAGTTAATCACCTGAGAAATAACAGCGCTCTAGATGAAATTCTTGATACTGATTTTAGTAATTTACATAAAAATAGATTATACAAAATTTCTGATTTATTGCTCAAACACCAAAGTGCAATAGAGTCCGCACTATATCAAAAGGAACGGGAGTTGTTTGACTTTTCGGAAGTGGTAACTCTGTATGATCTGACCAATACATATTTTGAAGGGAAATCTTTGAAAAATGATAATGCTGCGCTTGGTCATTCAAAAGAAAAGCGTACCGATTGTAAATTAGTAGCTTTAGCATTAGTATTGGACGCTTCTGGTTTTCCTAAGAAAAGTCATATTTTTAAAGGCAATATTAGTG
>RFXU01000389.1 GCA_009921505.1 Flavobacteriaceae bacterium | reverse complement strand
TGGCGGTTGCGGCTGTACTGGCAGGAATTTTGGTCACGCTGATTGGTGTCATACAATCTTTAACACTTCGGCGCATGGGGATGGTTCAATGATAGGAGTTATTCTATTTTTCGCTATCTGGCTTTGTGCTTGGTTTTTGAACATATGGCTTACCAATTCTGCAACGATATCATCACGATTTAAATCCGTTGCTGTTCCAGCGATTTTTGGAACAACAGTCATGATATTGTGGGAATTAGGTGTTCAGATCACTCAAATCAGTGCTGTGATTTTGCCCGCGCCCTCGTTAGTATTTACAACTCTTTTTTCCTCGCTTGATACGCTTTGGATCGATTTCGTCCAAACGGTAATCAAGGGTGCATTGCGTGGCTTTTTCATTGGGGCGATTGCGGCATTTAGCATTGCTATAGTCATTGACCGATCCCCTTTCTTGACCAAAGGAATGTTGCCGATTGGAAATTTCTTCGCGGCGCTGCCGATTGTGGGTGTAGCACCTATAATGGTAAACTGGTTTGGGTTTGACTGGCAATCCAAAGCAGCGGTTGTTGTGATTATGGTGTTTTTTCCTATTTTGGTTAACACGGTTCAGGGGCTGCATGCCAGCAATGCAATGCAGCGGGATTTGATGAAAACTTACGCTTCATCATATTTTGATACCTTGTTCAAATTGCGCCTTCCATCAGCAATGCCACACATTTTTAACGGGTTGAAAATTGCAACCACGCTGTCTCTGATTGGTGCAATTGTGGCGGAATATTTTGGATCACCAACGCGGGGTATGGGATTTAGGATCTCGACTGGTGTTGGCAGTCTTTCAATAGATTTGGTTTGGGCTGAAATTTTCGTGGCCGCGATTGTCGGATCACTGTTTTTCGGCTTGATGACGTGGATCGAGGCCCGGATTACATTCTGGCATCCATCCCAAAGAAAATAAAAAGTCCAACAAAAGGAGAACACCAAATGACTATCAGATCAACCCTAACGACCATGGCCTTATGTTTATCCGCACAAAACGCAGTTGCAGCCGATGATGTGACGCTACAACTTAAATGGGTGACACAAGCTCAATTTGCAGGATATTACGTAGCATTAGAAAACGGATATTATTCTGACGAAGATCTTAATGTTACCATCAAACCTGGTGGACCCGATATTGCACCGACCCAAGTTTTGGCAGGGGGTGGTGCAGATGTGACCGTAGATTGGATGCCCTCAGCGCTGTCCGCGCGTGAAAAAGGGTTGCCAATGGTTAATATCGCGCAGCCTTATAAATCATCCGGTATGATGCTGACCTGTCGCAAGGACGCGGGTATCGCCACAACTGATGATTTCAAAGACAAAACACTTGGC
>RFXU01000388.1 GCA_009921505.1 Flavobacteriaceae bacterium | reverse complement strand
CAAATACTATCGGCGACATATGTTATTTAAGTATAATGTAAGTCGTTATGCGTTAGGAAAAACCTTATCTTCATGGTATATTTTTTTATCCATCGTTGGAGGTAAAATGAATGTTTATGACAAACACAGATTGGGAGTTCAGTGACGCTGAAGCTATGACCAAGGTGGCTCATGATATGTGGCCAGCTATTGCTGAGGCCGGCGCACTTAGCTTCCGAGCAGCTCAAACGAGTGCAACCAGTGCAAGAACATACATACTGTGGCCAGATGCGGAAACTGCTTATGCCGCTCTAGATACCTTGCGCGAGACAGCTTCGAAGATGACCAATACGAAGATAATAGGAATGGCTGAAGGATTTCTTATGGTCGACTACAGCGATCGATGAGCAATTAGAGATTGCTAAACATCAGCCAACAGTTCAACCCTACTAGCAGCGTTTTAAGTTGGGCGTGTTTTGAATGATTTATTAAATCAATTGGATTTTTAATGATTTTTGGTAAGGTTTAATCAATACAGGCGCACAAGAATGGAGATCCCTCATGGATGCCATGTGAGAATACTCTGCGCGAGATTGGTTGCTGCGATACGTGAGTATGCGGCACGATACCCATAAAATTGATGAAATTGTAAGCATTGCGCAAAACGCCGGTTACTTAAGCTATGATTGCAAGCCTACCAAAATAGGACGCCAATTTATAAAGAGTTCTCAAGAAATAGATGGAGAGGTTCGACACGGAAAGCAGATAATCTTTCCGGTTTAGATTAGAAGCCGTAATGAGCAAACGTCAAAGAGGCTGGTCCTTTTTTGGACCGGCCTTTTTTAAAAAGTTTTGGCATATGTTTTGCATTGCGATGTAATATAAAACAGGAGTTTAACATGTCACAAGAAACACATGATGATGGCTTTATTGGACCGATTAAACCGCAAATGGCGATGACTTATCGTGACTACTTGCATATGATAAATACTGGCGTTGGCCTCCCAGTTTTGCCTTCTAAAGGCGTACCAACGATTAAGAGAGAAGATGATAGTACATACCCAGTCGCGAATTATCGGCTAAATTAGCGACTTAGATCCAAGCCCGAAAATCATTAAGTTTGGATTTTCGTCCTAAATATGGCATCATCAATTAGGCAGCACACAATATATTGTGACAGTTGCGTAGCCAAAAAGGAGGAAAAACAAATGATTGAAGCAAGCGGAGGCATCGTAAATTTCATAGCAATTCTAATACCAGCCCTAATGGGTGTTTTCTATGGATTTAAATGTCTGTTCAGAACAGATGCTGCAATATAGGAGTGGGGTATCGGGGCGGGTTCAGAGTTTATGGTAAAACTGTCCGGAACATA
>RFXU01000387.1 GCA_009921505.1 Flavobacteriaceae bacterium | reverse complement strand
AATAATTTAGTTGTTACCATTTTAGGAAGTGAATATGACAGTTTTATGACAAATAGGGATGTTGTGACGTATTTTTAAGTATTTACTGGATAGTGTTGTTTTTTTACAACATTAAGCATTTACACATCAAATTGAACCGCACCGGAAGCAAGGTCATACACTGCAGCGACGATCGCAATTTGATTGTTCTTTTCCATGTCAACAATGATCTGGCTATTTGTTCGAATATTGGCAATTTGCTCATGAACGTTATGCCAGCAGACCTTTTCAACGAAGGTGGTATTTGAAGAGTCCCGCTGATCTTGGATAGTTTGTTCCTGCTCAACCGCGGGGTCAATCATTTTAATGATCTCACCTATATTTCCCCCTTTAAAGTCATCGCAGGCGGCCTTAACCGCTCCACAGTTGGTGTGGCCCATGACCACCACCAATTTTGAACCCAAGTATTGAGTTGAAAACTCTAGGCTGCCGATCGCCAACGTGGAAGCGACATTGCCAGCCAATCTGACTGAAAAAATATCGCCTAAGTTTTGATCAAAAATTAGCTCGACCGTGGTCCTCGAGTCACTACAACTTAAGATGGAGGCAAAGGGGTGTTGCTTATCTTTCAACTCGTCTCTGACAGTTAACATGTCGTGTTGACGCTTTACATTATTCTGAAAACGCTGGTTGCCCTGTTGCAGAATTTCAAGCGCTTGTTTCGGTGTCATTTGATCACGATCAATTTCAGGATGCATGTACATATTACTCTGGCCTCATGTGGGGAAATAAAATCACATCACGAATACTGGGTTTATCGGTAATCAACATGATTAATCGATCTATGCCAATCCCGCATCCGCCTGTTGGCGGCATCCCATACTCAAGCGCGCGAATGAAGTCCGCGTCGTAATACATCGCTTCATCATCGCCCGCTTCTTTTTGTGCGACTTGTTTTTTAAATCGAGCGGCTTGCTCTTCTGGATCATTTAATTCTGAGAATCCATTAGCAATTTCTCGTCCGGCAATAAATAATTCAAATCGCTCTGTAATGCTCGGATCAGTATCCGAAGCTCTTGCAAGAGGAGAAACTTCTGTTGGGTAATCAATGATATAAGTTGGCTGCCATAAATGCTCCTCAGCCACCGCTTCAAATAAAGCCAGTTGCAATGAACCCAGAGTTGCATGGGTTGGTAACTCCTCGCCTAAACGCTGCACTTCATTTTTTAAGAATTCAACATTTTGTAAATCCTGCTCTTTATATTGAGGACTATATTTTTCAATGGCCTGAACGAGTGTCAGGCGATCAAAATCTTTGGCAAAATCAATTTGTTTTTCCTGATAAGTGAGCTTGAGATCTAGGCCACAGCTTTGAATGCATGCTCGAATACAATCCTCAG
>RFXU01000386.1 GCA_009921505.1 Flavobacteriaceae bacterium | reverse complement strand
GTCTCTTAAAAGCATTTCCATATTGATGAAGTCTGCGTCATCAATATTTTCACCAAGTTTATTTTCTTTTGTTGCTTGAGATATATAGGATGCTTGTCCGATAAACAAGGAGCCGGCAGCTTCCAATGCTCCTTGTTCAAACATATACTCTGCTACATCTAATCCTTTTGGAGTCTTTATCGAGCCGATAAGACCTTGATTTTCTGCTCGGAAGTTGGCAAACTCTTTAACGGCCACTTCTGCTCCCGCCTGCAAAAAGCCTGTCTCGTACTCAGCCATTGCACCGGCAGCAGCTGCTTTTGCATATTTTAAAGCAACATTATTTGCTGTCTTTTCAAGGACCTCAATAGTTGCGTTTTTAGGCAGTTTTTTAAGAACCTCAGCCATGACAACTTTAGTCATGTTTGTGCCCTTCATAAGATTCCTAAAACCAAATCGCTCTAATGAAGCTGAAACTAAAGCATAAGTTCCCTTATAGAATGCTTTTTCGTTTTCAGACATATCTGGAATGGCAGAAAGGTCATCATCTAGCTGTGCATATGTTTGCAGAAAAATGCCAGACATGTAGGGCGTAGCCATAGCAGGAACGGAGCGCATTGCCCCATAATATGCCTTACCCCAAAAGCCCTCTTGCATGTATGCGGACTTCTCAGGTGTAGATAAGATTATTCGTTCTTGGCCTTCTTTGTATGCAGGAAGCCATGTGTCTTTAAGTGATTTTTTAGCTTGGTCTTTGTCTAAAGGACTGCCGTCTTCATCTGGAGGAATTGCACCAACAGCATAAGCGGCTTCCACCATTAGGTCAGATGCAATGTCAAACATTCCTTGGCCCATGGCTAGTTGCCCTTCTTGTATTGCGCGGACCGTTAAAGCAGCACGGTCAACCCATCCGTATCCTTTTGGAGCCGCCTTAAAATCTGGCGTATCTAAAAGCATCTGGTTGAAGAACAATAAGTCCGAAGCGTGTAGACTTAAATCACCGTTTTTAGATTTGAAAATTGCTTCTTTTTCTCTAGCCCTAGAGCCGGTCTCTTTTAAACCTTCAACGAGCATTTTATACTCCTGAAGGGCAGCCTCATCAGAAAAAACGTAAGTTTCTCCGTCTACAGTTAATAGGTTATTGTCTTCTGCATCGCGCAAGAAGTTATCTAAATCTATAGTCCCCTTTTTTATAGACTCATCAAGCTTGCCTATCTCTTCATTATAGGACTTAACTAAAGATTGGTGCTTATTGAACGCCTTTAATGCGTTGTCATAAGACTGCGGATTAAGGTCTGGAGCGACTGAATAAGGCTGATAAACCGAGCCTTGAATAGGCCGATAGCGCTCTGGCGTGGATATACCGGGTAATTGACCGCCGGCTGGGAAGGTTCCATCTT
>RFXU01000385.1 GCA_009921505.1 Flavobacteriaceae bacterium | reverse complement strand
CTGGTCATAAAGTCGTGTTCTGAAAATCCTAATTTGTTTGTCCATGAGGCTCTTCACAAAGTTTACGAAATGTTACCCTGATCTAAGAGATTTTGTGCAGTTTCCAGGAAGCTTTTTATATTTTAGAGGTGATTATAGATAGATCAAAGTAAAACATCATATTTTGAGCTTTTTTGTGTTTAATTAGCGGCCATTTTCAGAAATTTTAAACTCGCCGCATGACCAGTGAGGCAGAATTTTAGGAAATTTTGACAGACTTGTGCTGTTGACTATTGTTGGCGGAAATCTACCACATTCATAGGAACTCTCGCCGTGCCTGTCGGTCTCTCGCAAACAAAATTTACAAATTTCGCATTTAGGCTCTGACATTAATACAATCCTCTTTGTGATCTGGACATATGTTACTTAATTTGACGAAATGTGCACGATTTTTATTAAATTAATAGACTCCCAACCATTATCATAAGGCTCAAGAAAGAAAATTGGCACATGAATTGCTTTGGTTTCGCATGAGTCAAAAAACAAAATTATCTCGTCGATTATTCACATTGGGCTTGATGTATTCAAGCCTGGCAGAGGCGGCGAATCCAATCATTGATCTTGATCGAAAAGCTGATCCGTTTTGGACTTCTACATCAAGAAAAAATCTGATCGATTTTGATCGAAAAATTATTGATATGGAGCCCGATATTGCGATTGGTATGATCGACGGCCCGCAAAACGAGTGGCCAATTAAAAAAAACAAAAAAAAATTTACTATTGACATGAAAAACGCAAATACTGGCGAAAAAATGTCATATTTTGTTGGGTCGAAAGGTAAACATTCCAAATCTGATGGATTAGCTTTTGATGAGTTTTGTCGCGATTGGCGAGATGATGAAGTAATTGCCATGGACAAAAATTTAATTAATATATTAGTAAATATATGTGAGCCTTTTGTAGATAATCATGGAATTGTAAAAGTCGATGTGTTGTCCGGTTACAGGACCAAGCGGACAAATGAGAAATTACGATCGAAAAGCCGAAACGTTGCTAAAAATTCTTTTCATTTAAAAGGTAGGGCGTTAGATTTCAGGGTGCCCAATGTTCCAATTGAAACCCTACGCAACTACGCTGACAAAGAAGCAATCGGTGGGCTGGGAATGTATAGAAATTTTATTCACATTGACACAGGCCCTTCCCGCCGTTGGTTTGCCTAAGCTGGGCTTTTAGATTGGTGTCGCGAAAGTTATACTAGGTAATTACTTTCACCATATAATTAAAATACTGAACTTTTTAATTATATGGTAAACTTGATATAGGTTTGTTGAGAGATGGTATTTTGTTGACATTGGAACCCAAAACCACATCTGGTTTCTTTTTCTTTGGATCTATCGTTGT
>RFXU01000384.1 GCA_009921505.1 Flavobacteriaceae bacterium | reverse complement strand
AACACGATCATTAACCTTGATATTTGGCCCCTTACGGGAGTGGAGACTTTTGAAGCAGCATTCCCTGCAGGATTTGATCCTGAACCGATGGAATGCAATGTCTTAAATATAGGCGCGCCAAAGGCTCTTGATATCGCCCTTTATCCAAATCCTGTTCAAAGTCAAAACAGCATGCATGTGCAACTTTCCGAAGCGCAAACGGGTAAGTTTACCATTTATAGCACTATCGGTCGCGTACTAATAACAGGTTCATTTGAAGGTAATTCGTTAGACATTCCTGTAAGTTTAGCTTCAGGAACCTATTTCCTTTCAGTTGAGGGGGACAAAGGAAGTGCCAATATGAATTTTGTAGTGCGTTAAGGTTTAACTACCCTGATTTTTAATGGCGCGATAATATAAGGTCAACGCAATCACGCCCACAAAGCCAATTGAAAACGTAAGCCCGTAATAGCTTGTTACTAAACCAAAGTGATCGGCCGTTAGGCCCAATATGACCGGTCCGGTTAAAAAGCCTGTATAACCAAATCCCGAAACCAATGCTATGGCACGACTAGAGGCCATAGCCTTGGTTCTTCCGGCCATTCTAAACAATTCAGGGACCATTACCGAAAGCCCGGCGCCGATGGCCGTAAACCCGATAATGCTTGCGTATAAATTGGGGTAAAGCACGCCAAGGTATCCTATGAAGGCAACAAAGGTCCCTAAGCTCAAGACTCCCTCAGAGCCCATTTTTTCACTAAGGTAATCTCCAAAAAATCGACCTAAAGTCATCGCCACCGAAAAGCCCAAAAATCCAACTCCTAAAAGATGCTCAGGAGCGCGTATAATTTCTTCTAAATACAAACCGCTCCAATCAACGATTGCTCCTTCGCTTCCCATAACCACAAAACAAATAATCCCAAGAAACAATAATGGTCTTATTCTGCGCGCGGAATTACTGGACTTACCGCCTTGAGGCGAGGCAATCTCTCGATATTGGCCGACCAGCTTCAGGTTAAATATTATGATAAGACTAATCATCAAGGCGACATGCAAGACCGCAGAGTTCAATGGGGCAATCAAAAAAGTCCCAAGTCCCGCGATCACCCCTCCTAAGCTGAAAAACCCATGCATTGCCGCCATCAGTGTCACCTTGTCGTCCTTCTCCATTTGAGCCACGGTGGCATTCATAGAAACGTCTAGAAACCCTTGAACTAAGCCCAATAGGAACAGTGCCGTACTGAGCATATAATAATTTGTAGCGATAAAAGGGCCCAATCCAAAAATGCACAGCCCTGCAATTCCATAGGCCGTTGCCTTTCCGCACCCAATTTTGTCATTAATTCCAGGAGCAAAAATTAGGCTCAAAAATGACCCTAGGGCCATGGCAAAAATAGCCAG
>RFXU01000383.1 GCA_009921505.1 Flavobacteriaceae bacterium | reverse complement strand
TAAGTTAATTTATCCTAAACAAATACATTTAACTGTCCGTAAGGTTGGATACTCAATCTACACCTAAGTTTCTGCGGGCGCAGGTTCCATTATCAATATTTTAGTTATTATCGTTCTATTTGGTAGATGAGCCAATAATTACCTCAAATTTCGGTCAATATCTTCGTAGAATAATATGAATTCAAATATCATAAGTGCTAGGGTCCTTAATGAAATATCTGAGAAGCAGTTACACCCAATGACGCGACAAATAAAATACTTTCTTATTGTCTATTTATTGTCGCTGTATTGAATTCATTATATCGCGAAACCGAAAGGTTAGGTCAGCAAATGGTAAAAACCAAGGGCTACCATTATGCCACCAACGAGTATCAAAATTCGTTTTTGAATAAGCTGTATAAGCGCCTGGCGCTTCCATAATTCCCAGTGCTGCCTTATGGCCTAACCAAGGGGCCATTGCGTTTCCACTTCCAGAATATCCCATCGCGTGCCAAATGCCATCAATTTCACCAACATTTGGAAGATAATCAAAAGTAAAGCCGGTAAATCCTCTCCAAGAATGTGACAGTTCCACATTTTTTAAAGCGGGAAAAACTTGTGTCAAAAGGCGACGCATATCGAGGTCGGTCAACACATTAGGGGCATTAAACATAGCGGCGCGGCCACCAAATACAATTCGTTCCCCGTCAGGTGACGGACGATAATAACAATGACGTTCTCGACTTTCCACGATCATTCGTCCATTTGGTATTAAACTTTGAACGTAGTTTTTTCCCAATGGAACTGTTGACACAATAAAGCTTGGCACTGGTATAATTCGTCGCCTTAATCTTGGATTCAAAGACCCGGTATAGCCATTTGTTGCAACTAATACTTTTCCTGCAAATATGCGTCCTTTGTTTGTAACTGCTATGTATTTTTTATCTCTCTCTAGTTTGACAACTACCGTATTGCCTTGAACAATCGCGCCTGCACGTGTTGCGGCTTGAAGTAATCCTTTAACCCATTTTGCTGGGTTAAGGGCTCCGTGTCGTTTGTAGACCACACCCCCACGATACAAATCACTCGACACCTCTTCATGCTGTCGCGATCGTGGAATTAGCTCGGCTTCGACTGGAAATAAACTTTTCATTTTTTCTAGCTCATAACCAGCTCGATCATACTCAGCGCTTCGCCAGAATCCGCGAAACCGTCCTGAAGGCTGAAAATCACATTCAATTTTTTCTGATGTAATTAGGTCTTCTACGAACGAGACTGAGTCAATATGAGCTTCACGCATTAAATCAGTCGCGGTATTTAATCCGTATTGCGAAATTAAATTTTCTGGCGACATTTTTTGTCCGCCGCCTACCATTCCCCCATTGCGGCTAGATGCACCAA
>RFXU01000382.1 GCA_009921505.1 Flavobacteriaceae bacterium | reverse complement strand
ACGCGGCAATTTTTCAGCGTCGATCTAGCGTGTGTAAAGCTTCATTAGCGTTACGTGACTTTATTTATTTTCTTAAGTTTGGTTGTGGGAGCTGGATTTATTCAAATTCCAACAGTGCAAAAAACAGTTTAGATTTACAGAAATTGTTAGACTATTTCGGTTTAAAATTTAAGTTGAATGTGTAGTCTATGTCATCAGTACCTAACGATTGATGAATTACATCCACGCCTCCTTCATTAATAAAATATTCGACATTCCTTAGTGAGAGTGGAAACCTCAGAAACGGTATGGCTGCAAGTTGGAGGATATCAGGACTGGTTTTTAAATAACGAAAGGATATTGGATTTGGCATGGCCCACAAGCAAATATCCAGCATGCTGTCGGGCAATGTCATTTATTCTGACAGAGCCTACTTTACATTTCTAAGCGAAAGTGGGAACCGAATATACATCATGACCACAAGGCGGATAAATTCAGGGCACTTCTTAAAGTGACGAAAGGGGCTGCGTTGTGTCATGGCTCGGCGTTGGATAAGCGATGGTAACTGCTCAAAGTTGACGTAATCCTAAAACAACTATTTTCGCGTATTAAGCAAGAAAACTAATGCCAAAGTTATTGGAACTATACCGATAATCACGACACTACTAGGCATCGCGCGCCCCGTAAAAGGCTCCATAACGATCACCCAAAAAGGCGTTAGATATGTGTATGCCATTACATGGGCCGGGGGTAAATATCCCGAAGCATAGGTCAGCAACCACATTGAACAAATCCCCGCAAAGATCGCCAAATATGTCAATACCAACAAGACCCGCATCGGTAGATACATCCAATTTGTAGATACAATATCTTGCCAAAACATCAATGACAGGACCATTGCACCACCCAGTAGGACGGCAAATGTAATTGCATAAACGGGTTCGCCGCGCGTTACCTTTGGGATCAAGACTGCGTAGAAAGAATAAGCCAAAAGGCCGATAAAAAATAATCCATCCCCCTGAACCAGTTGTAATCCCAATAATCGATTTAGCGACCCCTGAAACACTATCCAAAGCGCGCCTACTGCTCCGACTGTCAGGGCCATCCAAACATTTTTGTCACTTGCATGACCAAGAAATATCCACGCCAATATTGCTGAAAACAACGGCATTAACGTGAACAGAGCCGATGTCGAAATAGGCGAAGTTGTTTTAAGCGCATAAAACATCAATACAAAAAACGCTGCATATGACGCCACCAAGGGTAAATATCTTAACGGTCTGCGATAGTGTTCGCTACGAAATTTCCCCGTAATTGTAAGCAGCCCCCCTAAAAGACAGGCTCCAATCAGAAATCGTGCCGCGGTGAGTGCCCCTGGGGAAATGTCATTTGCTATTAATTTCCC
>RFXU01000381.1 GCA_009921505.1 Flavobacteriaceae bacterium | reverse complement strand
ATTAAACTTTATTTAAAACAGTCCCTGTCGATATGCCTTAATCAGTCTATCGACGTGTGTTTCGCTTACCGCTAATTCAACTTGATAAGTGTCGTCGCTCGTAGGCTCGATTTTTACCGTGCGCGCACCAACTATTAGGCCTCGAAGTGCAGATGCCAATTTGTCTGACGTCAACACTGCTTCGCCAATTGTGGTTTCACCTTGAATTTGAATACCGTGTATTTGTTCTGTGAGACTGCGATATGCATCTAATTTTGCAGCACGCATAGCCATCAATCGGCGCTGATTTATATTTTTTGATGGTTGGATTGAAACAGACGAAAAGCCGATTGCTGAGATGCTCGGGACATAAAATTCGGAAGTTTCCGTAGATCTTCTTTCATCTAATAGCGTGGATGTGCTATTCAGTGCGGCTCCTGCCACGTCTCTTGGTTTGGATGTTGGCATCAGTGAAGGTATGTGAATGTTAGTTGGCCCCGAGCAAGCTCCTAGCCAGAAGGCTAAGGCGCACGTGGCAACTGATTTTGTGATATTACACATACAAAAATCCTATCATGTTATTTTACAGAAGAGACAGCAATTTTTGTGCCATTCGTTGGTGTTTTCAAAGGCGCTTCGTATATTTGTAGTAGCTTTTAATTGGATCGTAGGCACTTGGTATGTTTTGTGCTCTTGATATCTTAGATAAAATAATGGAAGTGAAAAAAATCAATAAAGTGATTTCTTATCAGATATTTAGGAATTCATTTTTTTGACATTGCAACTGGGAAATCTTAATGGATCAGTCTAGTATCTTGGGCTTGAATAAGCTAGCTCCAAAATTTTCTAACACATTTTTACCATTTGGAATCATTGCCTTGGTGGCAATGCTGGTGTTGCCGTTACCAGTTGCCCTGCTTGATACGTTTTTTGTTTTAAATATTACACTTTCGCTCCTTATATTAATGGTGGCACTCCACACGAGGCGGCCATTAGATTTTTCGTCTTTTCCCAACTTACTCTTGATCGCAACTGTGCTGAGACTTGGCCTTAACGTTGCTTCGACGAGAATTGTACTCAAAGATGGTCATACTGGTAGCGGAGCAGCGGGGCATGTAATTGAAGCATTTGGTGATTTTATTGTTTCAGGGAATTATGCAGTCGGTCTCTTCGTATTTGCTATCTTGGTTATTATTAACCTCGTCGTAATCACAAAGGGTGCTGGCAGGGTCTCTGAAGTTTCGGCGCGGTTTACCTTAGATGCTTTACCTGGAAAACAGATGGCGATCGATGCGGATATGAATGCTGGTATCATCACCCCTGAAGAGGCAAAGGAGCGCCGCGTCGAAGTTGGAAAAGAAGCGGATTTCTATGGATCAATGGATGGCGCATCAAAATTTGTCAAA
>RFXU01000039.1 GCA_009921505.1 Flavobacteriaceae bacterium | reverse complement strand
GGCTAGAGTCAGGTCAAAGCGATTGTCAATATACACAACATTGTTGTCCCGCAACAAGACTTGAGTATACCCTCCTGCTTCGGCCACGCGCTCTAGGGACTGCCCCACCTTGGTGTAAAGAGGCTGCATAAAATCTTCTTGTCTTAAAGCCAAGAGTTGATTCCCATTTTGCTGATATTGCCCCAGTTCATTTTGCATTACCACTAGAGAATCCTCTTTTGATTTCTTCTGCATCAGGGTTAACAAAGATTCATTATCTCGGTAATCTTTCAAGGCTTTTTCATATTGAGCGAGTTTTTCCGAATAACCATCACTGAGTTCGGTTTGATAGGCCTTAACTTGCTCCTGAACTTCAGAGAGCTCGGGCATTAAACTTAATATATAATCGATATCAATGGTGCCCACCTTACTTTCTTGTGCGCTTACCGCTGAGAAAACAAATAGAAGACTAAGTAAAAGATGTTTCATGGTTGAAGTTTTATGCAATTAAATAAAAAATTGAAAATTAAAGCGACTATTCTTGCGCTGATTTTGCCCAAATTTGACCTCTATGGGGTTTGAGTATTGGCCTAAGCTCTTGGACCAAAGACCAAGGTAAAACAAAACTAACGACAGAGCGCTCCTCTTGTTGCAATACTTCTAGCGCGATAGGCGTTAACTGCTTCAAGGTGGCGAATTCATCCAGGTGAATGAGATGGTGCTCTGCCGTCTGCACTCTGTTCGGACCAAAGAAATCCCAGAGCATAGCTACTGGGGTGTTTTCTTGAGGTTGATTAGACAAAGACATATATGCTTTTTGGATCGAACAAATATAAGATTTATGTCCGTGATAAACGATTTATACCCCTTTGAAATCCTGGTCTAAAGACCTTGAATTAACCGCTAGAATTCTTAATTTTGTCGCACTTCTAAAAAATGAAAATGTTATGAAATACAGTGTACTAATTTTTGCTTTTTTGAGCTTATTCACCACGGCTGCTAGGGCGCAAGATGATAAAAGCACGTTAGTGACTCTGAATAATCGTGATTTTACCGTCGGTGAATTTAAACAAGTCTATTTTAAAAACTTAGATCTGGTTAAACAGCAAGAAGAACGATCGCTCGATGAGTATTTGGACTTATTTATTCAATACAAGAGAAAAGTAGAAGCGGCAAAGGCACAAGGTTTGGATAAAAGACAATCTTATCTAACAGATTTTGCCAAGTATCAGGAGCAATTGTCTCGTAATTATGTCTATGAAGATAATGTTACGGCACAAATGGTAGAACAGGCCTACAAGCGCAGTAAAGAATCCCTGAAGACCTCACATATTTTAATTATGTGTAACTGGGATGCTCCCCCTCAAGACACTTTAGTCGCCTATAATAAAGCCAAAGAGTTACGTCAAATGGTTTTGAATACACCGGAAAATTTCAATGATATTGCCGCAAAGTTTTCAGAAGAACCCAAGGCAGATGAAAGTCGTGGTTCACTGGATTATTTTACTGTTTTTGAAATGGTTTATCCTTACGAAAGTGTTGCGTATAACCTCAAGGTTGGCGAGATCTCTGATTTGGTGCGTACTCAATTTGGTTATCATATTGTAAAATTAGAAGACCGTCGCCCTGTATTACCTAAAAGGACGGTTTCTCATATCATGATCGGTACTCGATTTGATTCTTTGGATACGGCAAAAGACCGCATTTTGGAAATTTCAAGTTTACTCGAGCAGGGGGTGCCTTTCGAGGATTTGGCCAAGCAATACTCGGATGACAAGAATACGGGAATTAACGGAGGCTTAATGCGCCCGTTTACCAAAGGAGATCTTAAAGCCCCGCCTTTTGAGGATGCAGCTTTTGCCTTAACACAAAAAGGGCAAATTTCGGCGCCAGTTCAAACGCGATTTGGCTGGCATATCATACGTCTTGAGGACATGGGTAAATCCCTAAGTTTTGAAGAGGAACAGGAGCGTCTGACCAAAATGGTTAAGCTGGGAGATCGCGCAAAAATCGTGACAACTGCTGTGAGTCAAAAAATTAAAGAGGAGTTAGGGTTTCAGGTCTATCCATACAAATCTTCATTTATGGCGATACTTAACGATAGTGTTTTTGATCGTAAATGGCGTTTTGTGCCTTTTGAAAACAAAGAAAATAGACTCCTTTTTACCATAGGTAAGAAAACCTACTTCTATAATGATTTTGGTGCTTACCTAGAATTGCGTCAAACAAAAGTTCGCCCATTTAAGCAAATTGCCACCTTCCTTGAAATGGTTTACGAAGAATTTGAAACAGAAAAAGTCAAGGAGTATTTTAAGCAAAATTTGGAACAGGTTAATTCGGATTATGCCGCCATAATTAACGAATACCGTGATGGGCTATTAATATTTGATGTCATGGAGAAAAACATTTGGGCTAAGGCCAAATCTGATTCTCTAGGACTGCGTAATTATTATGAGGCGCACAAAAGCCAATATCTATGGAAAAATCGGGTTAAAGGTGCGGTCATTCAAACCACATCTGAAGAGGATATGGACGAGGTCTTAGAGCTATTGCGTCGCGGTAAAGCGCCGAGCGATGTGAAATCTCAGCTCAATCAAGGCGGAGCCTTAAAGGTTGTTATTTCAGAAGGGGTGTTTGAAGAGGGATCGCCCAAACTTCCTGCTACCTACATTTTAAAGTCAGGTCTCTCAGAAGTTTATCAGTCGCCGATGCAATTTACCGTTATTCTGGCCGAAGAACTTCTTCCGGCCGGAGTAAAAAATTACGATGAAGTAGAGGGTGCTGTGCTAAGCGATTATCAAGGTCAGTTAGAATCGATATGGAATGATGAACTAGCCGCTAAATATCCTGCCAAAATTAACAAGAAAGCACTGCGTAAATTAAAGCGTGCCCTAAAGGCCAAATGATGAGGCGAACGCTAGGAATAGTCATACTGCTGTTCGGTTTTTCAGCATGCCAATATTTTGCGCCTGAGGAAAGTCAAAAAAGGCCTTTGGCTAGAGTCAATCAATCCTATTTATACCTGGAAGATATTCGCGATTTACTTGGGGGCAATAGTTCTCCCCAAGACAGTGCATTAATTATTCAAAACCAGATCAATAAATGGGCGACCCAGCAACTGCTCATTGATCAAGCCAAGATTAACCTCAGTTTGGACTTACAAGCTGATTTGGAAGAACTTATCCAGCAATACCGAACAGATTTGTTCACCGAATCTTATAAAGGAAAAATTGTTACCGCTCAGCTCGACTCAGTGATAAGTCCTGAAGAGATGCAAAATTATTACGAGCTGAATCGAGAAAATTTTAAACTTAATGAAGCCTTGGTGCGTTGTCGTTTTATTCACTTAGACGAGCAATATTTAGCCAAAGCTGAGGTAAAAGAGGCTTTAAAGCGATTCGATTCCATCGATCGCGAACTGTTAGAGGAGTGGAAACTCCAATTTAAATCCGTAAACCTGAATGACTCCCTTTGGGTTCGTCAAGAAAGACTTGTCGAGCAAATTCCACCACTGAAAGGGAAAAGTCTTGAGGCGTTAAAAAATGTAAAAATTAACCAGTTTCAAGACTCATTAGGGTTATATTTACTGAAAATTGAAGGTTTGTTGAATCGCAATGACGTGGCGCCCTTGTCATATGTGGCCCCAACGATTCGACAGATCATATTAAATCGCCGGAAGCAGGAGCTTACCTTGAAATTAGAGAAAGACATCACTAAAGATGCGATCAGAAATAAAACATTTGAAATTTATGGCCAAGATTAAGGTCCTTTGTATAGGGACGTTATTGATGTTTGGAGCAGTAACGGCTCAAGAAATAGTCATTGATAGTACCAATGTAATACAAGAGCCTGTTTTAGTGCTCCAAGACAGTGTACAGCCCGAAAAAACATTCTCGCGATTCAAAGCAGAAGGGGTATCAGCCGTAGTGGGAGAGTATGTCGTGTTAGATAGTGATATCGACAAAAGTTACCTGGAAATGCAGCAGCAAGGGGTGTCCATTAAGGACATCACGCGTTGTCAATTGCTCGGGAAATTGATGGAAGACAAACTCTATGCCCACCATGCAAAAGTGGATAGTTTGGTTGTGTCAGATGATGAAATTACCGCCCGTATTGAACAGCAGATCGCCTATATCACGGATCAGTTTGGTGGGGATGAAGCCAAAGTGGCCGAATTTTATAAAAAGTCAAGTATTGAGGAATTGCGTCAGGAGCTTTTTGAAACGAATAAGGTGATTTATCTCGCAGGACAGATGCAACAGAAGGTCGTTGAAAATGTTGAGGTTACCCCTGAAGAAGTGCGTCAGTTTTATTTTGATATCCCAGAAGATCAGCGTCCAGTATTCAGTGCTGAGGTGGAGGTAGCACAAATCATTATAGAACCAGTCATTACAGAAAAAGCGAAACAGGATGTTATCGATAGGCTAAACGAATTCAGACGAGATATCGTAGAAAATGGTTCAAGTTTTGCCACTAAGGCCGTCTTGTATTCAAAAGATGGTTCGGCCTCTAAAGGAGGACTCATTCCAGGAATCAGAAAAAATTCACCCTTTGCCAAAGAATTTAAAGATGTTGCTTTTTCGCTCCAAGAAGGGGATGTAAGCGAGCCTTTTGAGACAGAGTTTGGCTATCACATCGTTACTGTGGATAAAGTTCGTGGTCAAGAAATAGATGTTCGTCATATTATATTGTTTCCTGAGGTGACCTCAGAGTCTGTGACACGCGCTCGTGCAAAGATTGATTCCATACGTACCGAAATCACCCAGGGACGTCTGTCCTTTGCTGATGCGGCACGTAAATTTTCTGACGAAACAGAGACAAGAAATAATGGGGGCCAACTCATCAATCCAGTATCCTTAGATACAAAATTTGATTTGACTAAAATGGATCCAACATTGAGTGCTCAAGTGTATAATCTTGAGGAAAATGAAGTTTCACAAATATTTAGCGATCGCGATTACACGGGCAAGACATCATTTAAAATTTTGACCGTGACCAGCAGACAGAGCGAACACGCCGCTGATTTTGTGGCCGATTACGAGAAAATTCAAGAGCTAGCGCTAAAAGAAAAGCAAATTAAGGCCATCGAAACGTGGCAAAACAAAAAAATAAAAGACACCTATATCAGTGTCAATGGAGATTATCTCGATTGTGAATTTGCCAGTAACTGGCTTAAAAAGTAAGACGAAAAGATTATGTCCGATGTCGCCTTAATGGACCAATTGGTTCAAGAATATAAAAATCTAAAAGCCCAAGTACAGAAAGTCATAGTGGGTCAAGATAAGGTGGTTGATGAAGTTATTTGTGCCATTTTTTCAGGAGGACACGTTTTGCTTGTTGGGGTCCCTGGACTGGCCAAAACACTGATGGTTCAAACAGTTGCCAAGGCTCTGGGCTTATCCTTTAATCGCATACAATTTACCCCCGATTTGATGCCTAGTGATATCTTGGGTTCTGAAATATTAGATTCAGAGCGCAATTTCAAATTCATTAAGGGCCCCATATTTAGCCAAATAATTTTGGCCGACGAAATTAATCGTACCCCGCCAAAGACTCAAGCAGCCTTGCTTGAAGCCATGCAAGAGCGTGCCGTAACTATTGGTGGCGTGCGCCATGAACTGAGCCAACCTTATTTTGTTTTGGCGACACAAAACCCTATTGAGCAAGAGGGAACTTATCCCTTGCCTGAGGCTCAGTTAGATCGTTTTATGTTTGCCATTAATTTAACCTATCCCTCATTAGATGAGGAAATACGAATCGTGAAGTCTACAACCGCGGATTTGGAGCACACGCTTGAGCCAACTTTTGATGGGCCGACCTTAATGCGTTATCAAAAGCTAATTCGCCGTATGCCCGTGGCAGATAACGTCATAGATTACGCCGTGAGATTAGTGGTTAAAACAAGACCAGATTCGGAAAATGCGCCGGATCTGGTTAAGCAATACATCGATTGGGGTGCTGGTCCTCGGGCCTCACAAAACTTGATTCTCGCAGCCAAAACTCATGCGGCCCTTTCTGGAAAATATTCTCCTGATATTGAGGATGTTCAGGCTATTGCGACTCCTGTACTGCGTCATCGGTTATTAAAAAATTACAAAGCCGAAGCCGAAGGCAAACATATTGATGGTTTAATACAGGCTTTACTGTAGGTTTTCCTGCTTCTTCTCTGCATTTAGAGCGACAGTGACGCCACGCTCTTTTTGTCAAATCCTCAATTTTGCCCTCGCTAAATTGTTAAAATGTAAAATTTGCCATTTGTTTTTAGTGGTCTTTTGAGGATATAGTAATTTGTGTCTTCACCAGGGTAAATGTTTTTTAACTCTGTCTTTATTTCGTAATTTTGCAGAACTTCAAAACATGACTTATGGCATTTGATTTATCCATGATTAAGGCGCTTTATGAGCGTTTTCCACAACGCGTAAAAGCTGCAAGATCATTAGTAGGCAGACCGCTTACACTTTCTGAAAAAATTCTTTATACCCACCTTTGGTCTGGGACACCAGAAACGGCATTCAAACGCGGTGAGGATTATGTAGACTTTGCTCCGGATCGCATCGCATGTCAAGACGCGACGGCACAGATGGCACTTTTGCAATTTATGCAGGCCGGAAAAGAAAAGGTGGCCGTGCCCACCACGGTTCATTGTGATCACTTGATTCAAGCCAAAAATGGAGCCAAATCAGATTTACAATCGGCTTTAAATTCAAGTAATGAAGTATTTAACTTTTTAGAATCGGTTTCGAACAAATACGGCATTGGTTTTTGGGCTCCTGGAGCTGGAATTATCCATCAAGTCGTACTAGAAAATTATGCCTTTCCAGGTGGAATGATGATTGGTACAGATTCTCACACGGTAAATGCCGGCGGATTGGGTATGTTGGCGATCGGTGTGGGTGGTGCAGACGCAGTAGATGTTATGGCTGGTATGGCCTGGGAGCTTAAATTCCCAAAACTTATCGGGGTAAGACTTACTGGAAAAATTTCAGGCTGGACGGCGCCAAAAGATGTTATTTTAAAGGTGGCTGAACTCTTAACCGTTAAAGGCGGTACGGGAGCCATTGTAGAATATTTTGGTCCTGGAGCACAATCATTATCGTGCACGGGAAAAGGAACTATTTGTAACATGGGGGCTGAAATAGGCGCGACGACCTCAACTTTTGGGTATGATGAATCCATGGAGCGTTATTTACGTGCTACAGATCGAGATGAGGTTGCCGATTTAGCCAATACGATCAAAGAAGATTTAACCGCTGACCCAGAGGTTTATGCCAATCCAGAGGCCTATTTTGATCAAATCATAGATATCGACTTATCGACCTTAAAGCCCCAGCTCAACGGACCATTTACCCCTGATCTTGCAACAGAAGTGGGAACTATGACGCAAAAGGCTCAAGATAATGATTGGCCCTTGAAAGTCGAATGGGGTTTGATCGGTTCGTGTACAAACTCGTCTTATGAAGACTTGTCGCGAGCAGCGTCGATCGCACAACAAGCCTTAGATAAAAAGCTGAAAACCAAAGCTGAATTTGGAATCAATCCAGGTTCAGAACAAGTACGGTATACGGCAGAGCGCGATGGACTCTTATCAATTTTTGAGCAATTAGACGCCAAGATATTCACAAACGCTTGTGGTCCATGTATTGGGCAATGGGCGCGTTATGAGGATCCTAAAAATGCCCCAAAGAATTCAATTGTTCATTCATTCAATCGAAATTTCGCCAAACGTGCTGATGGGAATCCTAACACACATGCTTTTGTCGCTTCTCCTGAATTGACGGCAGCCATTGCCATCGCAGGACGTTTGGATTTTAATCCATTAACGGATACTCTGATTAATGAGGAAGGGCAAGAAGTAATGCTAGACGAACCAACAGGTTGGGAACTGCCGCCAAAAGGTTTTGAAGTTCAGGATAATGGCTATATCGCTCCAGAGGAAGATGGAAGCCATGTCACTGTTGCTGTTGCTCCAGATTCGGATCGCTTGCAACTCTTGGATCCATTTACACCGATATCTAACGAAGCGGTTCAAAACATGAATTTATTGATCAAGGCCAAAGGAAAGTGTACCACAGATCACATCTCTATGGCTGGGCCATGGCTCCGTTATCGCGGTCATTTGGACAATATCGCAAACAATACACTCATTGGTGCCGTCAATGCTTTTAACGAAAAGACCAATTTTGTTAAAAATCAATTAACCGGCGAATATGGTGGTGTTCCGGATACACAACGCGCGTATAAAAAGAACGGCATCATGACCATGGTTGTGGGGGATCATAATTACGGTGAAGGTTCTTCTCGAGAGCATGCAGCGATGCAACCCCGTCATTTAGGAGTGGCCGCTGTTTTAGTAAAATCCTTTGCACGAATTCACGAAACAAACCTTAAAAAGCAAGGAATGTTAGCCTTGACTTTTCATAACGAGGCGGATTACGACAAAATTCAAGAAGACGATAAATTGAGCCTAGTGGATATTGCAGATTTTTCTCCAGGCCAGGCTTTGACCCTAAGATTGACTCATGTCGACGGAACCACCGAAGAAATTAAGGTAAATCATTCCTATAATGCGCAGCAAATAGAATGGTTTAAGTATGGTTCTGCTTTGAATTTGATCAAAGAGCAAAATCACGCTTAGTCTTTAGATTCTTGATTGAGAAAATGCTTTACCGCACCGATATCACTGGCCTGCGTTAAGTCTGGGACGTGCTCATTTCTTGGGATTACCCGTAGCTTTATGTCATGATTGGTAATCATTAGTTTTACCGCGGCAGGTAATTCTTTTTCTAATCGCTCGGGGTGCATTGGACACTGCTCAAGGGAGGGCCAAATATCGGACCCTTTGAACTTCCATAGATTCATGCTGACATTGAGGTCTTGTCCCTGTGCGCTTAGGCTTTGGGTTATTTTTTCGTCTGGCTTTTCGATGAGTTGGGTCATACATCCCTGTTGATTGGTAACCAAAAGGGCAAAATTTCTGATTTTGGACAGAGGGAAGTTTAAACCCCGTCGATGATAACCGATTAAGGCGTTTTCACTAGGGGCGTTGATCAAAGCCAAAAAAGCGTCTTTTGAATACAAATTATCGGCATTACACACGATAAATTCTTCATTGAGTAGTTCAGGAAATTGTTCAAGACATTGGTGCAAAGCATCTGCGGTCCCTAAGGGTTTTTCGCGACCATCAGGAATCTTTTGATAAGCGAAATCAATAGTTATTTTATCCTCAGTTATTTTATCCTTTAAAGTTTTTGGTGCATTTTGATTTTCTGGAATCACGGGATTACTTTTTTCAAAATGTTTTTTAAAGGAAGTTCCAGGAGGCTGAATGATCATGATGACCCGAGTGATTCCGGCCCGATGGGCTTGATCAAGCAATAAATCTATGGCCGTCTGTCCTTGATCATCGAGAGGGATTAGACCTTTATGGCCACTTAGTCCTGGGTTCAGGCTCAACGCAGGTATTGTGGAAGATGAATTATTTTTTTGTTCCGATTGTAAGGCCTCAAGCGACTTTTTCATGCGTGAGGAGGCCCCAGCGGCAAGAATGATTAAAGTGGGTTTGCGACCTTTCATGATTGAATTTTATAATGATTTTAAAATGATGTATGATGACATCCTTGATCGATTTTAATGGGGTAGACTGCTGGTACGCCCGCCTCTAATAATTCTTCACACAAGGTGTTTTGATTCGCTTTTGGAACAAGAAATACGCAACATCCACCGTGTCCCGATCCAACTATTTTGCCTCCGTAAGTCCCATGACTCAGTACAATTTGAATCCATTGATCAATTTTTGGGTGCGATACATTTAAAACTTGACTCAACTCATGATGGTGGGCAGACATCAGTTTCCCGAGAATGGCGAGGTTGGGCGTTTCATTTCTTAATTCATCGAGTGCGGCCAAAGTGATTTCATGATTGCGCACCGCTGCCTCTGCGTAGTGACGTAATTCGGGGGAAACATGACTGATGACCTGATCTAAATCTTCAATTCTTGCTGTCTCTAACGAAAAGTTAGGGTTGCGCTGACGAATTTGATCGATGGCTTGAGTGGCGCAGTCCCGCACTGAGCCAAGGGTGGTCAGTGTTTGCTTTTTGATTTTCGAATCAGCCAAAACCAAACTCATTTCGGGTAGGGATAAGGGGGTTACTTGGATCGAGGCTCCCGTTTTGATGTGGACTAATCCTCCATGTGCAATGGTGTATTGATCCATTTGTCCTCCTGGACTTTTATGTTCTAAGACTTCTGCTTCAAAAGCCATTTGCCCAAGGAGATCTTTTGACGGCATTACGCCATTACCAAAGGCCAAAGCGAGGGTGTATAGCCAGCCCACCACTAATGCTGATGAACTCGAAACCCCCGCATTGATCGGTATGTCGCTGCTAACGCGAATCCGCAATCCGTGTTTGGCTGTGTACCCATAACGCGCGGCAACGCGCAATCCAGCGCGAAAAAAATCGATTTCTGCACGTTGAGGATAGACCTGAGCGGGGTCGATTGGGATTTCCATGTGTTGACCCAGGTCTGATAATTCCAATATAAAAGTGTTTGTGGTCGTGGGGCCGACCTCGAAATTCATAAATCGATCAATCGTTCCCGCTATGACCGGAAGCTCTAAATAATCCTGATGGTCCCCAAAAAAACAGACACGAGCGGGACTATGGACGGTAAAGGGCTGCATATTTATTGTTTTCCGTAGACTGTTTTCATCCAGTCTACTGGCGCCCTTTTAATCCAGTTACCACGGGTAAAATCAGGGAAATCTTGTACTTCTCCGCCATTGGCTATGGATTGTTCTGAAAGCGGGGTAATGGCGCTCCAAGCAGCAGCGTCGTAGGCATCAAGCGGAGGCGCCACTTTATTAATTGCGGAGCGCACAAAGGCTTGTAAAACGAAAAAGTCCATTCCACCGTGACCTGCTCCAGTGGCGAGTTCACCATACTGTTGCCACAGAGGATGGTCATATTGCTCGAGCCAAGGAGTGGCATTATCCCACCGATGGGCATGTTCGGCCTGATCTTCAATATAAATGCGGTTGCCATCCACTTCCCATAGTCCCTTACTTCCTTGAACTCTGAATCCAAGTGAATACGGTCTTGGCGAATTACAATCATGGGTAACGATGATGGTTTCTCCGCGCGCCGTTTCAATCATGGAGGTGATGATATCGCCTTGAGCGAATTTTAGTTTTGCGTTTGGGTGATCTGGCCCCCCTACGCGCAGGATATAGTTGTGCAAACCGACACCTTTTGTGGCCATTGAGGACATACTTACAAATCGGTTACCTCGATTGATATCACTCATTACGGCAATGGGACCTACACCATGGGTGGGATAAACATCAGCATTGCGTTTTAGACTGTGCTGGGTTCGCCAAGCTGATTCTGAAATCCCTTTAGCGCCAAATTCAGCCCCGAGGCCATAAGCCGTTTTGCCGTCATTGAATTTGACAAAACGAAGATCGTGCTGATAACCACATCTAAAGTGTAAAAGTTCGCCGAACACCTCTTGGCGAACCATATTGAGAACGGCCATGATATCGCGGCGGTAACATACATTTTCTAAAATCATAAGGTGACTGCCGGTCTGTTCATGAACATTTACTAAATCCCAGCATTCTTCCATCGAATTGGCAGCAGAAACTTCAAGCCCTGTATATTTACCGGCCCACATGGCATCTTTAGCCATACGGGTATGCCAGAGCCAAGGGGTTGAGATGATCACCGCATCAACCTCATTTAAATCCAAGAGATTTTTATAGTCCTCATCGTTTTTTTGAAAAACTTTAGGTTTTTTTTGTCCTGCCCCGGCAATCATTTCCAGGGCGATGTCAATTCGTCTTGGATCAATATCGCAGATAGCGGTAACAAGACAGTCTGAACGCAGCAATAAATTATTCAGGTGATTGGTTCCGCGTAAACCCACGCCGATCAGACCCACGCGTAGTTTTTCTTCAAAGTTTGTTGACGCCCCATTTAAGCTCCAGCCAGGTAATGTTGTAAGTGCTGCGCTGGCGAGCGCGGTGTTTTTGACAAAATCTCTTCGCGTGGTCATGGTATGGTTTTTCATAAAAATAGTTTTTTTTGGCCATTAATGAATAATTTTTGAAGGGATTCTGGCACCCTTATTAGATTGCTCCGAGCGTTTTAAATCAGTATCTTTGGACACTCTAGATTAAGCCCGTAAAATATGGATACAGCTGAGTTACTTCAAAGAATCAACGCCTATTGCAAAGGCACCCTTATGGAGACCTTGGAGATTGAATACGTGGCTATTGATGCGGATTCATTAACGGCAAAAATGCCCGTTACCCCAAAAGTTCATCAACCCGATGGAGTCTTGCACGGTGGGGCCACTTTGGCATTAGCTGAAAGCGTGGGGAGTGCGGCGGCGCAAGTTTTAATGGCGGATAAGCAGGTGCAAATTCGCGGATTAGAACTCTCAGGCAATCATGTTAAAAGCGTGCGCTCAGGCTATGTTTGGGCCAAGGCTACGATTCTTCATCGTGGGAAAACCACCCAGCTTTGGCAAATTCATGTAACCGACGATCAAGCGGCACTGGTCAGTGTGGTTAAATTCACAACCATGATTTTAAATAGAGATTAAGTGAATCACTTATCCGAAACGATTCGAAATCACATCCGGGCCCATTGGCCGATGCTGTGTTTTTTAAAGCCTAATGCACAGGAAATTGAATTCTGGTTTTCGCATGGACAAACTTTGCAAAATTTATCCAATGGCCCAAAGTTTTATATACAAGGGTTTAATCCAGAGGAGCCTATGCATATCTGGAGTGGTGACTCTTTTGATTGCTCGCAAGTTAATCTCAAGGATTTAGAACAACATTTTGCGCACCAGCCGCTTAATTTGGCCCGCTCGTGGAGCGCGCCCGATCAGGAGGCCCGCTTGGCTTATGAAGGAATTATCCAACGCGCGGTAGACTCTATTCAAAAGGGAATGATGAGTAAGGTTGTGCTTTCTCGCGTTCAAGGCGTTTATGCGCCAGAGGTGGATTGGCTTTATCTGATATGGCGTTTAATTCATGCAGACCAAAACACTTTTCGCTATTTGATGGTTCATCCTGACCTTGGTATTTGGTGTGGTGCAACTCCCGAGCTTTTAATTTCCTCCAAGGAAGATCAATTTTCGACTATGGCCTTAGCAGGGACAAGATGGTTGGAGGGAGAAGAATTTCCAGATTGGACTGAAAAAGAATTTGAAGAGCACCACTGGGTCGTTCGCGAGATTCTCACTAGCCTGAAGCCTTTTGCTAGCGCAAGTCAACAGGAGCCTTGTGATCACCAAGCCGGATCTATTCAGCATTTACGCACCGACATCACCGGCAGTATTAAGGCGCCCTATCAAGTTTTGGATTTAGCCCGAAGCCTGCATCCAACTCCTGCCGTTTGCGGTTTTCCAAAAAAATCAGCCCTTGATTTTATTATGGCTCACGAAGGATATAACCGAGGGCTTTACACGGGGTATTTAGGCTTTGTTCACGCGGAGGCACAACGCGCTGAATTTTATGTCAATCTGCGTTGTATGCAATTTTTAGACGACCGATTTGAGTTATTTGTTGGGGGCGGCGTGACCCAAGATTCAGATCCAAATAAGGAATGGGTCGAAACCCAAAGAAAAATGGCGACTATGGGGCAGGTTATTGCGCCATTTATTGAGCAGAGGTAGTTCCCTTTTGTATCTTTGTGCACCATGGAATATTCCCGTCTTATTCTATCTCATTTGGTAGTGCAACATTGCCAAGCTGCTGGTATTGAATCAGTAGTCATTTCTCCTGGTTCACGTAATGCGCCCTTAGTCATGGATTTTACGGCTTACCATGGCTTTAGGTGCTATAGTATTATAGACGAGCGGAGTGCAGGTTTTTTTGCCTTAGGCATTGCGCAACAATCGCGACGTCCAGTCGCTTTGGTGTGTACCTCAGGAAGTGCCGTAGTCAATTACTTCCCAGCCATAACCGAGGCTTACTACAGTCAGTTACCCCTGGTGGTTATTTCGGCAGATCGGCCAGAGCAATTAATCGATAGAGGAGAGGGACAAACGATTAATCAAAAAAATATTTTTGGAAGTCATGTTCTGGGTTCTGTCAATCTCTCCGATCAGGAACCTCACTTAAACCAAGCCTCAAATCAATTAAAAAGAGTCTTTGAAAAAGCGACGAGTTTAATGGGCCCCATACACATTAATGTCCCTATGGACGAGCCTCTTTACGCTGTGGCGCATAAGCCTGTTGATTTTGATTTTGACCTCCTTAGTAATGACCAAGATTTAATTGAACAGCCAACTAAAGAGTCTGAGTTAAACAAGCTGTACCAGGAATATCATTCGGCGGCAAAAAAAATGATTCTAATCGG